>CAYYBJ010000001.1:0-58116 GCA_964470325.1 uncultured Candidatus Nitrosotenuis sp.
CCAAAGAAAATGCCGCAGAAAACACGCCTAAAAATACAAAGAAGAGAATTATTCGCTTTTTCAATTGATCTTCAGTTTTTAGTGGTGAATAAGAGTTTGTTGATCTGAAGCAGAGTTAATTAAAACGTGATTTGGTGTTATTGATGCTTATGATCAGTGATGTTGGTGCAGCACTAAATTTTGTAATCAATAAGGGCTTTCAAATTCATCCAGACGCCCTAAAAATACTAGAGCAGATTGACGTAAAAGAGCTAGAGAGGATCATAAAGCAAATTGTGAAGGAAAAAGAGCGTCAGCAGCTATACCTAATTTCACAAAAAGACCTAGAATCGTTCCTAGGAATCCAAGAAGATGAAACCATAGAAGATAGGCACGAAATTCTCTATGATCCTACGCCGAACCTGGCTTCTGCAGAAGGCGTCCAAGGCTTTACGGTTCTGTTTTCAAGCAGATACACCAAGCTAAAAAGAATCATGTCGAATCGACCAGAGGCAAAGATGATCAAGGCAATCTCTGCAGTGATTTCCACAAAGTCCAAGGACGAGGTTTATGTGTGCGGTTTGGTAACGGACAGGCGAACCGACAGAAATGTCACCAAGATAACCCTAGATGACCAGACTGGTACAATAGAAACCATAGTAGTCGATGAGGAGCTCCAAAAGGTTGCCTCTGGTTTATTGATGGACCAGTTTGTGATGGAAAAAATTGTCACAAGCAAAAACGGCGGCTTTATTGTCAAGGATATCATTTTGCCTGACATTCCAGACCATGCCGCAAACCGCTCAAAAACAGAGGCCTATGCAGTATTTGTCTCGGATCTGCACGTTGGCTCTAAATACTTCATGGAAAAGGAATTTTCAGATTTGGTTGCCTGGCTTTCCAGCCCAGATCCAATAGCAAAACGAGTCCGATTCTTTATTTTGGGTGGTGATGTAGTAGATGGAATCGGCATCTATCCAAATCAGGACAAAGAGCTAGTAGCACTAAACACCCAAGACCAGTTAAAGATGTTATACGATATTTTAGACAAGATACCAAAACACATCAAGGTATTCATTGCGCCTGGCAACCACGACCCAGGAAGAAGGGCGCTCCCTCAACCAGCAATTCCTGCCAAGTACAACCCAGATTTGTGGGGCAGAAAGAACTTTTTCATGGTTGGCAATCCAGCCATAATATCACTAAATGGCGTCAAGGTATTGATTTTCCACGGCCAGTCAGTGGATGATATAGTCAAAACTACACCTGGACTCAGTTATGACAAGCCAGCCAAGGTTATGCAGTATTTGCTAAAGGCAAGGCACCTAAGCCCAATTTATGGTGCGCAAACCCCCCTTGCGCCGGAGTTAGAAGATTACATGGTAATTGATGACATACCAGACATTTTCCATGCGGGACATGTCCATGTCATTGATCTGGACTTGTACAAAAACATCCTAATTTTGAATTCCGGCGCCTGGCAATCCCAGACTCCCTTCCAATCAGGTGTAGGAATTACGCCAACTCCAGGAGTTGCAGTTCTAGTTAACTTGAAGACCTTTAAGGTCTACACCAAGGATTTTTCTAAATAATATCTTCCAGTGTTGCTTCCGATTTGAATGTCTCCTTGACAGTATCAGATGATATAGTTAGTGTGAATTTCTTTGTCCTCCCATGAATTCCTTGGTGGACGATTCTGCCGGAAATAATTCCAGACATTTCTATTTCAGATAGCATTTGGGTTACTCTTCTCTGGGTTAGCTCTTTTTGGCGAATTGCCTTGCAAAGGGTCTTGTAGGCGGTATAGATTTCACCGGTGGACAGGCCAGACGCCTTCATTACGGCTACGATTAGGAGTTTTTCATGTAGTGGGTATGATTGGAGTGCTGTTGTTTCCTTGTCTTCTTCTATTTTGGTTGAGGCGATTCTGATGTGCTCTTCGGTTACTTTGCTTGCCTGACCACGCTCAGCAATTTCGCCTGCCACACGAAGTAAGTCAATTGCACGCCTGGCATCACCATGTTCACGTCCTGCCATTGCAGCACAAAGGTTTAGCGCCGAGTCTTCGACTGCACCTTCCATAAAGGCGTCCTTGATTCTCTCCCTTAGTATTTCTTTTAGTTGGTCTACAGAGTAGTTGGTAAAGACAATCTCTTCCTCAGATAATGAGCTGATTACACGTGGGTCCAGCCTTTCCTTGAAGGTAAGGTCGTTTGATATGCCAACTATGGTTAAAGAGCCATTCTTTAGGCGCTCATTTGCCCTGGTTAGTTGGTACATGATGTCTTTACCCGTCTTTGATATTAGGTGGGCAAGATAGTCGATTTCGTCTATTACAAAGACAATGTTGTATTGGTTTTTGTCTATTGATTTTAGTAGGCGTTTGAAGATCTCCGAAGTCGACAACCCTGTTGGTGGAATCTCTTTTTCATCCAAGTCCAGCTGCCTACCTATACTTACAAGCAAACCATAGAGGGTTGTTTCGTCCTTGGCATTAGAATAGATCAGTTTGATTGGGAATTTTGATTTCTCTACCCGTTGTTGTATTTTGTTTAGTATTTTCTTAACAACCAAGGTTTTGCCAGTTCCGGGTTTACCATATACAATTAGGTTAGAGGGTCTAGACTGCTTCAAAATAGGTGATAATGATTGGGTCACTTTTTCGAGCTCCTCATTCCTATGTAGAATTAGCTCTGGTAAGTATGAAAAATGCAAAACCTTGCGGTTTTTTATTATGGATTTGCCGCTTTCTACTCCATCCAAAAGTCTGTCAACTTGGTCTTCGACCATAACTCCCCCACCTCAATTTCCAGTCCATTATATCTTTGACTAGTTATGAAGTGTTTAGAATGAATATGATAGTTTGAGTTTAGTTTGTAATTAATTATTTTTAATTTGATTTTCATAAAAAAAATTTTGAAAGAAAAAGAGTGGAAATGATGGTGTGTGGGAAATTCACAAAAAGTTAACATTGTGTTAAGAAAAGACCCAAAAAGGCAATCTTGACCCCTTTATTTCCACTCCAGGTGTGAAGGTTGCCATTAACAATGTTAACGAGCCAAAATAGACCCCTTTATTTCCACTCCAGGCGTCAAAACTGGGGGTTTGGGAGTATGAAAAACTGGTAGGTCTGTTAACGTGTGAATTGGGGCTAGGCATGGGCTACGCAGTCAACGTTAACAACGCTGGGAGTTAACAAAGCTGGCCGGATCCGTTCATTTGTTAACCAGTTAACACGATCGATCACAATGGCTAAGAAAAGGATACGAATAGACCTCGAAGACTCGGATGGAGCCAAGTACAACTTTAACATCGAGGGCAACATAACTAGGGACAAGGTCATCAAGATTTTCGAATTAATGAACCTCATGAATATAGAGGACCAAGATGAGGCACCACAACTGGACTCGGTAGGGGCTAAAATCTGGCATATTGTGGACAAGTATTTTCCAATGGGTAACTTTACCTCAAACGAAATACTGGAAAAATACGAGGATGAATACAACGAACCAGTCAAATTAAGCATAATTTCGACCTATTTGGCTAGGTTTAACACCAAAGGCAGAATTAATCGCCTCCGTCAGGGCAAAGCCTGGGTCTACCAAATAGCCAAGATTTCTCAAAAGACTGACTAGGAAATATTTACACGTTTGAGCACAAGTGTATCTCCCTGAAGGCTGACTTTGACATAATCACCCTTTTGAATGCCCAAATACTTGCGGAATTGTTTAGGTATAGAGATGGTTCCAACAGCCGTGATCTTCACTAGTTCATCGTTTTCTGTAAGCATCATATTAGATTAATAAATTAAGATATTTAAAACTTCTTGATTTACTAAATTAAGTGATATTTTCTAAGAAAATTAGGCTAAATTAGGTTGAACTAATATAAATCCCACCGTTTGTGTATTTTATTAGGTAAGACTAATAAAAATATCTAAATGAATTGTTTTGAAAACTTAGGCTGTAATCGGCTGTTCTTGGTTGCTGACCTTGGCTTTTCCCTTTTCTGTGATCTGGTATGTGAAGGGCTTTGTCTTGTTGTTTCTTTGGACATAACCCTCTTCGAAAAGCCTCTTCATCAGTCTCGAAGTATGTTCTCGACTCCTTCCTATTGTGATTTGGATGTCACGTGACGTCATTTCCTTGGTTGTGATTAATCCCAAGACATGTTCTACTATGCCTTCAAAGCCCATATTGGGCATTCTTGGCTTTGAAGCAGGCTTGCCAGGCTCAATTTTGGGCTCTTCTGGCTCTTTTTGGACTTGGGGTTCTGCCTTTTTCTCTAAAACAGGCTCGGCTTTGGCTAAAACTGGTTCTTCTGGCAGCTTTTCCTCCAAATCCAGGGCATCCATGCGTATTTTCATGTCTATTAGCTGCCTTTCATAGTACTCTAGGCGTGACAAATAGGCAGGATCCGATGTCTTTTGTGCGGTTAATGCCTTGATTTTACCATAAATCATCATGCCAAAGACCCCAACTACGAATGCAACTATCACATATGCAATCACCTGAGGGTCGGGAATCTCTATTAACATCACTAAATTGTCAAGATCTATGTGATTTATTGTGATTGGCCAACATAATTTCACACTTTGTATCAACTAGTACATCATGTACAATCACAACATTACAGAACAATCAGTAGGTTTTGTTGTGATTCGTCACATTCCACATGCCTGACGAACCAATTTATCAATAATATTTGTCACTTGTTCCTCTCGCTCTGGGAAAACATCACTGTTTTTTATCACAGAAACCTGTTCTGCGAGCCTAGATATCACATCAATGTCATCTGGGAGCAGTATGCCTAGACCTCGAAGCAGAATTATCGAATAAAATAGACCCATTAGCTTCTCCCTGGATTGGTTCACTTGACGGAAATACGCACCTTTGCTGATGCCAAACTCGAACTCGGAGAGGTTTTTCCGATTTAAAATAATTTGAATTTGTCTCTCTGTAAACAGTGATTTTTTGATAATTTGCTTGATAATATTGTTAAAATTAGATTCATCAATCTCTGCCATAGCTATACAGATCTGTATACCTCATTTTAATTAAACTTTAAAACAATTGGTTCAAACCAACCTCATGGGTAAAGTAGAGCAATACCTGCAGACCTCACGCAAGAAAAAGGGTGCATTACTATTCGTACTAATTGATTCCGAAGTATCAAAGATGAAAGAGTCTGCCAATCTAGCAAAGCGGGTAGAAAAAATTGGCGCTTCTGCCATACTTGTTGGGGGTTCTTCTGCCATAGACCAGTTAGAGATGGCGCAGGTTGTAAAAAATCTCAAAAAATCAATCAAAATTCCAATTATTCTGTTTCCTGGAAACGTCACCGGCGTGGTTCCGTCAGCTGATGCAATACTATTCAGCTCGCTTATGAACTCGGAAAACCCATACTATATCACCCAGGCTCAGGCATTGGGTGCTCCAAGTGTACTCAAGTTCGGCCTAGAGCCACTACCAACAGCATATATCATAATAGGTGAAGGCACAACTGCCTGGTTTGTCGGGGCAGCTAAAGGAATCCCATTTGACAAGCCAAACATTGCAGCTGCCTATTGTTTGGCAGCCCAGTTTTTGGGCATGAGATTTGTGTATTTGGAGGCAGGATCTGGGGCAAAGGAAAGCGTCCGACCCCAAATGGTGGCAACGGTCCGCAAACTCTTCAAGGGCTTTTTGATAGTGGGAGGCGGCATTCGTGACACCAAAACCGCAACAGAACTAGTTAAAGCCGGAGCCGACGCCCTAGTCATAGGTACGATGCTGGAAAAGGAAAAGGACAGCCTCAAAAAACTAGCCGAAATAGCAAATAGTATCAAGAATCTACCCAAATAACATGTCAGAGAATGCAGCGATCTCCCGAATAGAGGGAATCCCAATGCCAAAAAACTATCTGAATTATTATTCACAAATATCAGAGCAAGTCTATCAAATATTCGAAAAAGCTGCCGAGGCAAAATCTACTCTGGTTGACTCGTCTGGTATAGTAGAACCAAAAATAGCGTTTGATCTGGCAGACCGGGTTGCCAAAATGCACGACATTGACATTGCCGAACCACTACGAGAACTGCTAAAAACCAGGGGAAAGGAGCTTGCGGCACTGGAACTATCCAAAAGCATTGCACTGGGGCAATATCTCCCTGAAGACACCACCTTAGAGCAAAGGCTCGATAATGCCGTGCGTGTAGGCTTGGCTATAGTGACTGAAGGCGTCACAATTGCTCCTTTACAGGGAATTTCCAGCGTTACGATTAAGAAAAACAGGGATGGAACGGACTATCTTTCAGTATCAATTGCGGGTCCAATGCGTTCTGCGGGAGGAACGGAATCTGCCGTTACTATGCTCATTGCGGATCATGTCAGACAAACAGTGGGCTTGGCAAAATATCAGGCAAACTCGTTTGATGATGAGACAGGCAGGTTTGTCGAAGAATTGCGGGTCTATGAGAGGGATGTTGGTAGCTTTCAGTACCACGTCCAGGATCAGGATATAATCAAAGTAATTGCAAACCTTCCGGTGGAGCTGGACGGCGTAGACACTGATCCGAATGAGGTGGTAAACCACAAAAACATGGTAAGAATCAAGACTGACCGGGTTCGTGGGGGTGCCTTACGTGTACTAAATGATGGATTGATTGGCAGGGCAAAAAAACTACTAAAACGAATCGAACTCTACAAACTAGACGGCTGGGACTGGCTGGGCGAGATCAAGGGAGCAGTCCAAAAGGGAGAGGAAGGCGACTCTGCAGCAAAACGCCTCAAAGAGGTAATTGCCGGAAGGTCTGTACTATCAATGCCAAACAAGATTGGCGGATTTCGATTAAGGTATGGTAGGGCTTGCAACACTGGCTTTGCATCCGTTGGAATTCATCCTATAGTGGCTGAAATTCTAAACCATACTATCGCAGTTGGGACCCAGATAAAGCTGGATGTTCCAGGCAAAGGCGCAACGGTTGCGTTTGTGGATTCTATTGACACGCCAATTGTTAGGCTCAAAAATGGCAACGTAGTCAAGATCCAAAATGTAGAGCAAGGAATTCGAATCAAGGATGACATTGCGAGAATTTTGTACTTGGGCGACATTTTGATCTCATTTGGGGATTTTTTGGAAAACAATGCTCAGCTGATCCCGTCTGGATATGTGGAAGAGTTCTGGCTGGAAGAGCTTGCGCAAAAGATCCGGCAATACGAGGCAAAGACTGAGCTTGCGGAATTTTTGGTAAAAACCCCGACACTAGAGGAAGCACTGGAAATATCTCTGAATTTTCAGATTCCACTACACCCAAAATACCTCTTTTATTGGGAGCAGATCTCGCCTGCAGAACTAGAGGTATTGCTCAAGCCTGCCAAAATTGAAGATGAGACAATACTATACCCAATGTCCACAAAGGCAATACTAGAGAAAATCGGAGTTCCGCACGAGCTGCGAGAAGATTCTGTAGTACTTCGCCAAATGGAGGCAGATGTATTCTATCAGATGTTGTTCTCAAATCCTATTCAAATTGACCACACCGATTCTGTTCCGCAAATTCTGACCAAGGCAACTGGAATTAGGATTAGGCCCAAATTTTCTGCATCTATTGGTGTCAGAATAGGCAGGCCTGAAAAGGCAGCAGCCCGACTAATGAAGCCGCCAGTACATACCTTGTTTCCAATTGGGGATAAGGGCGGAAGCACAAGGGACTTGCTCAAGGCAAGCAATGGTTCTGAATTTTATTGCAACATTTACAATCGAATCTGCAAGAACTGTAACATTCCATCAGTCAGCATAAACTGCCCTAGGTGCACAAATAGAACCGTAATAGAGCATACATGTCCGCTCTGCCGCTCTATTCTAGATTCTACATTTTGCCAAAAATGCAAGAAAAAGGTACCGACTCATTCTTTCAAACCATTCCCACTAAAGGAAAGAATCGTTGCGGCACAGGAAAAAATCGGCGTTCGGGTACAAGAGCCATTCAAGGGTGTAATGGAGCTCATAAACCAGGACAGAATTGCAGAACCGCTAGAAAAGGGACTGATTAGGCAAAGCCTTGATCTTACTGTATTCAAGGACGGTACAGTGCGATTTGATGCCACAAACTCACCTCTGACTCACTTCAAGCCGGCATGGATTGGTACATCCATTGCCAAGCTAAATGAGCTGGGCTATGACACCGACATTGACGGCAGACCTCTGACTGACCCTGACCAAATAATAGAGATCAAGATGCAGGACGTCATTATACCGCACGAGAGCGGAAAATACCTAGTCCAGACCTGCAAGTATATCGATACGGAACTTGCAAAATTCTACGGCAAGTCATCTTTCTATAATGTAAAAAACACGGACGAGTTGATCGGGCATTTGGTGATTGGCCTAGCACCGCACACCTCAGTTGGAATTGTTGGCAGAATCATCGGCTATACGGAAACACATGTCTGCTTTGGCACGCCAAACTGGCACTCGGCAAAAAGGCGTGATGCGGACGGCGATGCCGATTCTATCATGCTACTCATGGATGCACTATTGAATTTCTCTAGGCAATTTCTTTCTGATAAAATCGGTGGATTGATGGATGCGCCACTTTTGGTCCAGCCTGTTGTGTTGCCACACGAGTCTCAGCCGCAGGCGCACAACTTTGAGGTGACAAAAAAACTACCACTAGAGTTTTTCGAGGACACCATATCTACCAAAAAGGCATCCGAGGTCAAAAGCGTAGAAATCATCAAATCAAGATTAGAAACGGAAAGGCAGTTCTATGATTATCACTTTACCCATACCACATCAACTCTTACCACATCACGATCCCGTAGTGCATATTCTACTCTGGGATCAATGCTTGACAAATTTGATATGCAAATCAGAAATGCCGAGCTCATTTCTGCCGTTGATACTACCGAAATAGTCACAAATGTAATCACGACACATCTGGTACCGGATATCATTGGAAACCTTAGGGCATATGGCAGGCAGAAATTCCGATGCACCTCTTGTGGTAGAAAATACCGAAGGACTCCATTACTGCAACACTGCATTTGCGGTAACAACTTGATTCAGACCATAACTAGGCCCTCAATTGAGAAATATCTCAGGCTGGCAAAAAGGCTAGTAGAAAAATACGATGTCGGGCCATATCTTAAGGGAAGAATTGGGACACTAGAAGACGAGATTAATCTGGTCTTTGGGAAGAAAAGTGGCGACCAGCTGTTATTGACCGACTATAACTAGCGCAGCTTGACGTATTCGTAGGCGCCTAGCTTGTTATCAAAACAATAGTGGACCTTTTGGTAGTCCTTTCGGAATGATTTTACTTTGGCTACTAGTTTCTTTGGATCCTTTTTGTCAATTACTACAGTTTTGATGAATCCTGCAATCTCTTTCATCTCTGATGATTTCATGCCTAGCCTTGTTAATTCTGATACGCCCAACCTGATTCCGCCTGGGTGGAAATAGTTTCGGCCCGCCTTGATGTCGCCTGGAATTAACTGTCTATTTACGATGATGTTTGCCTTTTCTAGGTCAGCCTCTACTTTGCCGCCGTCGGAATAATCCAAGACATTTACTGCAATTTGGTGCGACTTTGTATAACCTCGCTTTTCACCTAACACTTTGAATCCGGCATCTGATAGTGCATTAGCTAATGCCTTTGCGTTTTTGATCACATCTTTTGCGTATGCCTTACCAAACTCTAGTGCTTCTGCAAATGCAATTGCTTTAGCTGCCATGTGGTGAATGTGGTGACTAGATGTCAGGCCTGGGAAGGTCGCCTTTTTGATTGCCTCACCGTGTTGTTCTCCACCTAATACGAGGCCGCCTTGTGGACCAAACAACGTCTTGTGGGTGCTCATTGTCATGGTGTCTGCTCCCTCGCGCAATGGATCTTGGAACTGGCCTCCTGCAATAAGTCCTGCAACGTGGGCTGCGTCATAATTGATGTGAATGTTGTGTGATTTGAGATAATCTGATAATTCCTTGACTGGATGTGGGAATAGGAATAATGAGCCGCCAAACATTGCCATCTTGGGGAGTCGATTTGCTTTTTTTAACTCTTCAATTTTCTCTTTGGTCTTATCGACATCGATTGTCATCTCTTCGGCATCAAAGGGGTAAAACTCGATATCAAGGCCGTGAACTAGACCGGCTGTGCCAGAATGCTCCTTTTTGCCGTGTGAGATATGGCCTCCTGCCGGAATGGATGGTGCAATCATGACATCGCCTGGATTTGTAAATGCTGAATAAACTGCTAGATTGGCAACCACACCTGAAATTGGCCGAACATCTGCGAATTTTGCGTGATATAGTTTTTTTGCCAAATCCATGCACTGGACTTCGACTTTGTCGATATACACACAGCCTGCGTAGACGCGCTCGCCTGGCCAGCCTTCGGCATACCTGTTTCCAAAGTCAGACAATAATGCCTCCTTTACTGCTGGGGATGGTACGTTTTCGCTGGCAATCAGGGGGATGGAATTCTCAAACCACTTGTTGTGCTCTATTAGATCGTCGAGAATTTTTTTGTATGAATTTCTGTATGTAGAGCCAGCCATGCCTTTTTGGAATTTGTGTCCCAATTTAAAAACAGCGATTGGTTTTGGGGAGAAAAATTCCTGATCGCTGTTTTGGTGCAATACTGCAAACAAGGTATAAAAAGGGAAAAATTGGAATGGTGATCGAATGAGCGTTCAAGTACCAAAAGGGAACATGCCAATAGTTTTACTAAAAGAAGGCTCGACTGAAAACAAAGGTCGCGAAGCCCAGAAAAATAACATTGCAGCAGCAAAAATTATCGCAGAAATAGTCCACTCTAGCCTAGGTCCAAGAGGAATGGACAAAATGCTAGTTGATTCTCTAGGCGATGTCACCATTACTAATGACGGCGCCACCATACTCAAGGAAATTGATGTCCAGCACCCGGCAGCAAAAATGCTAGTTGAAATCTCTAAAACGACTGACAGTGAAGTAGGGGACGGCACAACCTCTGCAGTTATTCTGGCAGGTGCCCTACTAGAAAATGCCGAGTCTTTGATTAACCAAGATGTTCACCCAACCGTCATAGTTGATGGATACAGAAAAGCGCAGAAAAAGGCTCTACACTTTCTTAAGGAAATTGCCGAAGAGGTAACTGCAAACGACAAGTCAATTCTAACAAAAATTGCAAAGACATCCATGCAGACAAAACTAGTCAAAAAAGAGTCTGATCATCTAGCTGAACTAATTGTAAAGGCAGTAGTCTCTGTTGCGGAAAAAGACGCCGGCAACTTTACAGTTGATGAGGACGACATTAAGGTGGAGAAAAAGGCAGGCGGCTCTATGAAGGACTCGTTAATTGTCGAGGGAATTGTACTTGACAAGGAAGTAGTTCACGGCGGAATGCCAAAGAAGATTGCCGAGGCAAAAATTGCACTAATCAACACTGCACTAGAAATTGACAAGACTGAATTTGATGCAAAGATAAACATCTCAAATCCTCAACAAATGAAGACATTCCTAGATGAGGAAAATAGAATGCTCAAAAACATGGTTGACAAAATAATTGGCTCTGGCGCAAATGTTTTGCTCTGCCAAAAAGGAATTGATGATATGGCTCAGCATTATTTGGCCCGAGCAGGAATAATTGCAGTTAGACGAGTAAAGGAATCCGACATGACCAAACTTGCAAAAGCAACTGGCGCAAGAATTGTAACTAATCTTGATGATCTATTTGAAAAAGACCTTGGCGCTGCAAGCCTAGTTGAAGAGCGCAAAATAGAAGAGGACAGATGGGTTTTCGTCGAAGGATGCAAGAATCCAAAATCTGTAACACTATTGCTTCGAGGCGGCTCGCAGCGAGTAGTTGATGAAGTGGAAAGATCAGTTCATGATGCATTAATGGTAGTAAAGGATGTAATGCAAAACCCATCAATTGTTGCAGGCGGGGGAGCACCAGAGACATTTGCTGCAACCAGACTCCGTAACTGGGCAAAATCCCTAGAAGGAAGAGAGCAGCTGGCAGTTGAGAAATTTGCAGACTCGCTAGAGGCAATCCCATTAACACTATCTGAGAATGCTGGAATGGACCCAATTGACACACTAACCAATCTTAGAGCAAAGCAACTCAAGGGCGAGAAATGGACCGGCGTTGATGTAATGAAGGCAAAGGTTGGCAACATGAAATCCAGTGAAATAATCGAACCACTAGCAGTCAAAAACCAGATTGTTTCTGCAGCAACAGAGGCTGCATGTATGATACTTAGAATTGATGATGTTATTGCCGTCGCCAAATCTGCCGGACCACCAGGAGGAGATATGGGTGGAATGGGTGGCATGCCTGGAATGGGTGGCATGCCTGGAATGGGTGGCATGCCTGGAATGGGTGGAGGCATGGGCGACATGGGCATGGACATGTAATCCATCAAACGTTTATTTGCTAATTATTTTTACAAAAAACCATTGGCCGGCGCAACCAAGATCTTAACATCTGTCAAATACGTATATCTGATTGTATTCTTTGCGCTATTATCTGGCGTTTTCTATCCGTTCATCCAGGGTGGAACACTTGACTATGCAATTTATGGTGTGATTGTTTTGTTTGTGGGCCTAGCCGGCACTATAATGATCTACAAAGCAGCAACGTCGGACAAAAAACGCGGATTCTACATTGGTATTGGATTTGGCCTAGTTGCAATTTCATTGTACTATATTTTGCAGCTTACTGGCAAACCGCTAGCCTAGACATCAAAGTACAGGTAAAACTCGTGCGGATGTGGACGAATTGATATCTCTCTATGATCCTTTCTACCCAATTCAATAATTTTGTCAATTACATCATTAGAGTAAATTGGGTTGAGGAATTTTCTGTCACTTTCCAGCTCGTCAATTGCCTCGCCTAGATTTGCTGGGACAGTCTTGATTCCGTGCTTTGCACGCTCTTCTTTTGTCATGTGGTAAATGTTTTCTAGGACTGGGTCTCCTGGGTCTGTCTTTTTCTTGATTCCATCTAAGCCTGCAGCCAACACTGCTGAAAATACCAAATATGGGTTAGATGATGGGTCTGGTGCGCGATACTCGAATCGTTTTAGATAGGCGTACTTTTCTCCTCGGAAATGTTCTGGTACACGAATAGCGGCTGATCTGTTAGAGGGGCTCCATGCAATATACACTGGTGCCTCATAGCCTGGGACCAGCCTGTGATATGAGTTTGTAGTTGGATTTGTAATAGCACAGAGCGCTCTTGCGTGACTTAGAATTCCTCCGCAGAAATATCTACCAACCTGACTGATCTCGTTTTTGTCGTCCTTGTCGTAGAAGGAATTCTTGCCATCCTTCCAAAGGCTGACGTTTGTGTGCATTCCAGAACCTGCATCCATTGAGATTGGTTTTGGCATCATTGTAGCTACTTTACCAAACTTTTGCGCAATGTTCTTGACGACATACTTGTAGGTCTGTGCACCATCTGCAGCATTTGTCATGTAATCATATTTTATGTCGATTTCGCATTGGCCTGCAGTAGCTACTTCGTGGTGGTGATTGTCACACAGAATGCCAAAGTGCTCATTTAGAACATCAACGCACTCGTTTCTAAATTCGGTTAATGTGTCAGATGGTGTGCTTGGATAGTAGCCTTCTTGAAGTCCCATTGGATAACCGGTTCCTTCCTGGCTCCATGGTGCTTCTTTTGATTCAATGGAATAAGACTGGCCCTTGTATGGAGTCAGAACATCCCATTGGACCTTGTCAAATACGAAAAACTCTACTTCTGGGCCCCAATAGCTGAAATCAAAGCCCTGTGTCTTGAGATATTCCTCTGCCCTTTGCGCAATTCCTCTTGGGTCACGTTCCAGTCTTCCTCTACCCCTGCCCCAATAGACATCACAGATCAGTCTTGCTGTCTTTTTTTCAGTGACCCAGGGAATTATGGCAAATGTGTTTGGGTCTGGCTTGAGAACTAGGTCGGAATCATCAACACTGGTAAAGCCAACAATTGAAGATCCGTCGAGCTTTGGCAAGCCGTCCTTCATTTGGTCTGGAGTAAATGTATCTGCAGAAATTGTTGTGTGGTGGTATCTGCCCACAAGACTGGAAAATTGTAAATCTATGAATCTAATGTTTTCGTGTTTTATTTTTGCAAAAACTTCGTCAGGAGAATATTTGATTTGAGTTGTTTCGCCGTGAATTACTTTATATGGCAAGTTTGTCCCTTCAGACTTAAATCGGATAAGCCTTGGATTTAAGGATTCGGTGCCACTATGTCGGAAACAAAAAAAATTGATCTAAACTTGTTGTACTCTACTCTAGTTAGAGAAGTTGAAAATGATACAGTACAGGAAATCGACTCACAGTTTTATCGTAACTTGTCTGAATATCTTGGCAAGCTAAAAAGCGAGTCATATGATGGAATTGAAAGCAAGATCAAGAATCGACTAGTTGAGATGATTACAAAGACTGTCACGCTTTTGATCAAGACTCGAATTAGCAAGGTAAACCATGGCGGCCTAGATCTGACTAATCTGCTAGATGAGGAAAAATACATCATTGAATCGGCGCAGGACCAGCTGGAGAGAAAAGAGATGATTCTGTCTGCCACACTAAACGGCAGGACCAAACTTTTAGAATCTGTGTCAAAAAAGCACAAGACCAAGCCGGTCTCTGTGCGATTCCTCAGGGACTTTGATCAGTTTGTGGGCGCGGATTTTACCAAATATGGGCCATATAAGGCAGAAGAGATTGCCACCATTCCAAATGAGAACGCTCAGGCACTCGTTGCCAAAAACATCACAGTCAAGATAAGTGTGGACTAATGTCGCACCTCAACGTAGATGTCATTGACTTTGTCTTATTGACTGTGTATCCGGTAGCTGCTCTGTTTGCAGTAGAGATGGCATTCCGGGTAATCAAGCTCAAAAACTGGATAAAGCTTGCAACACAGGCTGTGGTATCCATTGGATTTGGAATTGCGTACCTTACTTTGATTACTGCCCATTGGATGACGGCATTTGTTCTCTTTGCACTGGCAGCTGCTTTGTTGTATCAGGCAAGACTAGCCAAGATAAAGCCGGGCAAGTCGATATACTAGACAACTTTTGGTATATCATAACTATGCAGAACTAAGCAGTTTTTTTGGATACCAATATGATGCAACATTATCTTCCAAACATTCTAGAGAAAAATCCCTTTTTCTGGCGAATTACCTTTTTTTCGCCAAAACGCTTTGCGCGAATCGAACTCAATTTGACACACCTATGCTCTTCTGGTAGCCGGTGCTCTGAGCAGAACTCATCCCTGCAGTAATTGCACTCAAAGGGCAGATCCGTTTCGTTTCCGCAATAAGCGCAATTTACTTTCTTCATGGATTTTGTATCGCAGAACTTCTAATAAACTAAAAACATAAAACAATCATGCATGAGAAAAATACCATGCTAACTGGCAAAGTTGCAATGATCACTGGTGCATCAAGCGGAATAGGCGAGGCAACGGCATTAACACTATCCAAGGCGGGCGCCAAAGTTGCAATTGGTGCCAGGCGAACCGACAGACTAGAGGCGCTAAAATCCCAAATAGAGAAAAACGGCGGCGAGGTCTTTATGCAAAAACTGGATGTGACAAAAAAGGCTGAATGTGATTCTTTTGTGGAAGGCGTTGTAAAAAAATGGGGGACTGTGGATATTTTAGTGAATAATGCAGGCTTGATGCCACTTAGCTTTTTCAAAAATTTGAAGGTCTCTGAATGGGACCAAATGATTGATGTCAACATCAAGGGCGTGCTGTACTGCACTGGCGCCGTAATTCCGCACCTTTCTGCCAAAAAATCTGGTCATATTGTCAATATTTCATCGGTTGCAGGCAGAATTGTGTTTCCTGCAGGCTCGGTTTATTGTGCTACCAAGCATGCGGTTGCAGCATTTTCTGAAGGTCTGCGACAAGAGTTTAGTGTCAGATCAAACATTCGGGTTACTTGCATTGAACCTGGAGTTGTTGCAACGGAACTAAACAATACCATTACTGACCAGTCATTACAGGGGTTCTTGGAGGCAACAAAGAAAATGGTTGCATTAGAGGCACAAGACATTGCAAATGCCATACTGTTTGCAGTAGAATCACCACCGCACATGAACGTAAACGAAATTTTAATTCGTCCAACAACGCAAGAACGCTAGATGCAAAAAATTCTGATCTTGGGTGGTGGGTTTGGAGGACTAGCAGCTGCCAATGAACTACGCAGTAATTTGCCAGATGTTTCCATTACCATAGTAGACAAAAAAGACTACTTCATGATGGATTTGGTCAAGCTTTGGATCATCAAGGGTGTTCGCACATTTGAGAAATCCAAAAAACCGCTACAAAACATTACAAAAAAGGGAATCGAGTTCGTAAATGAATCTATAACACACATTGACTTTAAGACAAAAAAAGTAATGACTACCACCAAGGAATTATCATATGATTATCTGATTGTTGCACTAGGCGTAGATCTCGCACCAGAGAAAATTTCTGGTCTGACTGAAAACGGCTTTGTTCTGTATGATCTGGAGCATGGGCCAAAAATCCGAGAGAAAATTACACAAATGAAATCTGGCAAGCTTGGTTTTGCTATTACTGGAATGCCGTACAAATGTCCACCAGCTCCATTCGAGGCCGCATTAATCATAGATTCAATGCTAAAGGAGCAAGGAGTTCGTGATAAAATTGAAATTGACTTTTACAGCCCTGCGCCAATTACATTGCCTGCAGCTGGGCCTGAAGTTAGTAATCAGTTGTTGCAAATGTTGCAAAAAGAAAACATTCAATTCCATGGGAATAGCAAAATTACATCTGTAGAGAAAAATTCCATAAAATTCGAAGATGGCAGCTCTGCCAACTTTGATGTCTTGATTGCCATACCACCACACAGAGCACCAAAAGTGGTGTATGAATGTGGACTAGCTCAAGAGGGTGGATATGTCCCTGTAAAGCGAGACTGCAGAACTTCCATTGATTCTGTTTATGCCATAGGTGATGTCACAACCATGATGGTTACAGACAAAATTACCGTGCCAAAGGCAGGAATCTTTGCGGAGGGACAGGGAGTTGCAGTTGCACGAGACATCATATCCAAAATGCGACGGAAAGAGAATTCCGATATGTTTGATGGTAAAGGCGGATGCTTTGTAGAGATGGGCAACACTGCGGGCTATGTCTATGTGGACATGTTTGCAGACCCAAACCCCATTACACGACTGGATGAGCCTGCGCCAGAACACATGATTGAAAAGGAAAAGTTTGAGCAAGAAAGAATTGCAAAATGGCTATGATTCCTTTTTGTCTTTACTCATGTGGCCCATCAGTGCCTTAAGATCAGACGAGATGTCATCTGCGTTTTTCATATAGTCTAGCTTTTCTGTGATGTTTTTTTTGAAGTCTTCTGCCTCTGTTTCTATTCGCAGTTTTTCTTGGCAGTGAATGTGGTCTTCACCCGTGCCAGAGATTTTACGGCAAATAGAGCAGATCTTCATGGGATTTGTATAACATCACGATTTAATAATTTCACGTCTAGCTTGGCTTCTTAGGGGCCGTAGTCCAGCTTGGTTAAGATGCTAGCCTGGGGTGCTAGAGATCGTGAGTTCAAATCTCACCGGCCCCATCTTACTAAAAATTGCAAAAAATCGAGGATCTGCATCCTTTTCCCAATCAATCTGCCCCCATTTTACGCACAAACCATACCTGACCGGGGGGGAGATGATCATTGTAAAAATTTCAATTTTCTATCTGGTGCGTCCAAATTGAACAGCATGCTGGATAATACGGAGACAGTCCATACCATAATAGGCGTTTGAGGTTGTCGCCAACGTACCAGCCGTAGTTGACCTTAAGCCTTGGATGCCTGTTCTAGTTTCTGCACTTACAGTTTGGCTCGCCGCAAAGACAATACACCTGAAATGTAAATACCTTGGTCTTTGATGCTATTCCATCTGTTACATCCACGTACACCAAAAATGTCTCAATGTCGGTATAGTCCTGGCTTAGCTCATACGACACAGAATAATTCCCATCCGAATCTGTCTCTCCCTTGAATTCTTCCAAAATGTTTTCCCCATAATCCTCAACACGCACAAAAACAGTAGCTCCTTCCACATTTCCCTCAAAATTCTCTACATGGATTTGTAGGTCTTGTGTTGTTCCTCGCCTTACTGCTTTCTGGCCTTGTATTGAAACATCAAGGCCAGGATCTACCTGGCTAGAGTTTACGACTTCTAGTGCAAGAATTTTTGCATCAATTAGATATTGTATGCCATACAAAAAATCAGAATCCGATATCTTTCCCTCTGTCCACCACTTTGCAGCAGGCTTTAGCCAAACAGGAACAATGGAATTTTTTTGCACATGAAAATAATACGGTAACAGTTCTTTTCCTGCATGATACGCAGAAATCTCGTATGTTCCTGGTGGAGAATCATAGTATAATGGAATGGATGTGGAATATACACCGCTCTGCAAAACAGGTATGGTGTATTCCGATCTTATGCCGTCTGGATCAGTAACAATCAGAACAACTGAGGCAGTTTGGCCAAAATCACCGGTCCGGCCTGAAATCTTGACAAATGTTGTCTCACCATATTTTGGTAGATTGTACGTGATTTGTACCGGCTTTAGCTTTTCAAATTGTATCAAATCGCGCTTGTTCAGCTCTACTAATGAATCGACAAAGTTTTGATCGTCTACTTTATCCAAGGCCCAAAGCTTGATCTTGCTTTTGACCCAGTTTGGAATTTCTTCGGCACTAGCTGACTCTATCAGTGATAGTGAAATTGCAAATAATAAAATCAGAAAAATTGCCTTGTACAATGTATCCTAAATATCATTTTTGATAAAAAATCATTCTATTGATTTATCCAATGTCAAACTGATTGAGGCTGCGCCACAAATACCACGTAGCCACGCTTCTGTACGGGCGCCATTTTTCCGCGATTTTCTCCATTTGCTCTTTTTCTGGCAGCTCTGATAAAGAATACAGTCTCTGAATTCCCTTTTTGAGCCCTAAATCGCCTACAGGCAAAACATCCTGCCTGCCAAGAGAAAAAATCAGAAACATTTCTGCAGTCCAGCGCCCAATTCCGCGCACTTCGGTTAGCTGCTCAATTACTTCCTCATCTGTGAGATTTTTCATATATGATAATCTGAGCTCTCTGGATTCCACTTTACTGGAGAGATCCTTGATGTAAGAGATCTTCATGTATGATAACCCGGCCTTTCGCAGTTTGGTATCCGAAGTTTTTAGAACATCAGCTGGCTTTGGAAATCTGCCATAGATCCCTCGAAATCTGCCGGAAATGGAATCGGCTGCCTTGCCAGAGAGCTGTTGTGTTATGATTGCCTCAACCAAAGACTCGTACGGGTTTTTTGTAATTGGTAGATTATACTTGCCAACTGTATCAATTACTTTGGCTAGCTTGCGGTCTTGTCTGAGATGTTTTAGGGCAGCCGTCAAGTCAGCTTGAGAACCTCTAGTATGTCATCAAAGCTTTTTCTTGTTTTTTCTTTCTTGTAATTTCGTAAAACAGAAATAATTTTTTGCTTTGGTGGAAGCTTGTAGATTCTATCTACCATTTTTGCCAAACCAGAGCCGATCAGAATAGCTTGGCAAGCTGATGTGACATTGGATGACTTGCGCTCGAGGCTGGCACTCTCAAAATCAATCATGGTGATGTTTTTTCCTATAATGACATGCTTTGTTATGTTGCTCAGCTCGCCATGGTCAAGATCAGCTTCGTCTAGCTTGTAACAGTCAGTGAGGATTTTTTTTATCACGGTTTTTAGCTTGGCAGTGCTTCCTTTGCCCTTTAGCTCCGATACCCAGTCATAGATTTTGATACCTGCAACAAACTCCATTACAACAAAATTCTTGCTGCTAGCTATCAGCTTTGGTCCTACACCTGCCTTATTTGCAGCACCAAGCAGTATTGTCTCTTTTTTCATGTCTTTTCGTGGCGAGTCTGTTCTGCGGATTTTGAGCGCAACTTTTTTTGTGCCCATCTTTGCCATGACTACGATTCCTGTGTAGCCCTTGCCCAAAACGCAGATCTTGTTGAGCTCCATTGGGCCCTCAAATGATATTCCATCGATTCCAAGGCTCTTTAGCTCCTTTGCTCTGGACTTGAGTTGAGCCTTTGTTGCCTTGGGATAGCCAAGTATTGCAGAATATGGTTCCTTGACTAGATCATTTACTGGAAAAAATTGTCTCATCCGTTGAGACGAGTTCCCTTGCAGCCTCTTTAATGGATTTGCCTTTTGCCGCATTTGCAGTTGTAATTTTGAATTTTTTGATTTCGGATTTTAGGCCTGCTGGTACGCCAGACTTTTCAATATTATACTCTATGAGAAGCTTTAGGAATTTCTGCGCGTCTATATTCTGTCTTTTTTGCAAAGAGCAAACTTTTCCATCATCGTTGAGCCACATTACCAAGCTTTTCTTTTTGTTTGCAGCTATGAATTTTTCCACATGTTCTGCAACAAAGAACTCTGGTCCTAGCCTCGTCTGAAGATCATCCAGCCTTTTTGATTGCAACAAGAACAACAACGATGCGACATTGTCATCCGATATGGTAGCTGACCTCTTTAACACGGAAAATCCAGCCTGACTCATCTGGGTTGCAAGAGATGTGACTGCGCGCTTTATTTGGCCCCAGATTATGTCGGGGCTGCGTGGCTTGTACCTAAATGATAACACCAGGACATTTTTTGTGTCTAGCTTGGCATTCTTTTTCTTTGATGTGAAATATGAGATAGCAGGTTTTCTCAAAAATGCTCGCGCAGCTAGGACAAATCTACCAATGTTCTCAGTAGATATTGCAGCACCAAGGTTTCTGTTTTCATCAATTGGATCAATGATTACAATTTTTGTATCAAACACTTTGGTTGTCTTGCCAATTACTTGGCCTGCCTTTAGCTGCGAAATCTCTTTTAGGACATTTTCAAACGAGCCGAAATTCAGAACCAAGACCTCTGCTACATAGCCGGAAAATCCTTGTTTTGCAATCTCTGCTCCGTAAATGTCGTTTGCCTTCAAGAAAGCCTTGAGGAGCCTTATCTCATTTTTCATTGTGCCAGTAAGTGACTTTATCATGAATTTTGTGTGAAATGGGGATCTGTCGGCTGAGCTCTTCCAGGCTCCTTCCTGCACGTCATAGCAAGGTACCACATTTACCTTGGTGTCCTTGATCTGCGCCTCTACAAAGGGATGCTCGGCATATCTGACATACGGCTTGAACTGCTTTAGTGCGGCAAATCCAATTTTTTTGCCAATCTCTACAAATTCCTTTTCTGGAGTGTCGGCATGAAACTTTACAAAAACATCAATGTCTGCTCTTTTTGCAAGCCAGGTTCCCTTGGCATAGGATCCGACAATCTCAATTCCAGTTACCTGCGAAAAGCCTGATGCTTCTTTTTGGACTAGCCTAATCGACTGTTCCACTATTGCGTCTTTTTGCTTTTGGAGCTTTTCAGACGGAGTTACTAGCTTTTCTGCCTGTTTTAGGATCTGGTTCATTTTGCGTTAATCACTCCTATATCAGAATAGATTGGCCCACTAGGTGTAAGAACGCTTTGCTTGAATTTGATGGATGATACCTTTTGTGTGCCGAATTTAGCTGAAGCATATTTTGAGATCTGCTCTGTGATGTCGTTTGTATGATTTTTAATTCTAAAAATAGTGGCATGTGGCTTGAATGGCTTGTCTGATCTGAATCCTAATGGTGCTAGCTTTTCTTCGACTAGCTTGGCAAGCTGGACTAGCTTTTCTCCTCCCTGATCTAGGCCTATCCAAATTACTCGTGAGAATTTGGGCTTTGGAAAGGCGCCTACTCCGACAAATCCAATGTCAAATGCAGAGAACTGGATTGTTTCTAGCTGGGCCCGAACTTTTTTTGCTGTCTCATCAGTTATTTCTCCTAGAAACATTAGTGTAAAGTGCATGTTGTGAATTTCAACTGGCTTTGCAGAAACCTTGAGCTCTGTCTGTACTTTTTTGATCGAATCCAAAACTGTACTGTCAGTTATCTCTACTGCAACAAATGTTCGCATCTGTAAAGTGGCGTTTTTGTCTTTTTAATGGCTTGCGGTAAATTCAATACTCAGGCTCAAAAAATCAGATTCATGACAAAGCTGATTGTGTGCCTGACTGGCATGCCTGGTGCAGGAAAATCCACAATTTCTGCCGGCCTGCAAAAAAAGGGATTTGCCAGCATAAACATGGGTGATGCAGTGCGTGCAGAAGCAAAGAGGAGAAATCTGGAACCAACTGGACAAAACTTGGGTAAACTAATGCTTGAGCTACGAGAAAAAAATGGCCAAGGAGCAGTAGCAGAATTAATCAAGGATCAAATTGTAAATTCAAATTCAGATGTTGTAGTAATTGATGGAGTGCGATCCAATGCAGAAATCGAAGTGCTCAAAAAAATTGCCACAGTGAAATTATTGGCAGTACATGCATCGACTGATACTAGATACACATTTCTTAGTGCAAGGCACAGATCCGATGATCCGCAAAACAGACAAAGCTTTGATGAACGGGACAATAGAGAGATTGGCGTTGGAATTTCTGCGTCTATCGCGCTAGCTGATGAAACACTATCTAACAATAATCTTACAGTAGAGCAGCTAATTGATACTGCATACCAAATTATCTCCAAGTGGCTAGCATGATTCCTCTGGTTGATTGCAAAGTAGAGGCAGTTTGTTCTATTAATCCATCAGAAGATCCTGTCAAGGTAGAGCAGGCAGTATCAAACATACTGGACAATGCAGAGATCAAGACCAGCAAATATGCTCTCAAAGCAACATCAAAGGAGCTGGAATCGCTTGCAAAAATCCATGAATCCATTACAAATCACAATACCAAAAAGATCTACTATCGCATATTGAACCAAAACTTGGAAGGCAATTCCACATGGTTTTACCTAAACAAGCAGGCTGCCTTTGCAAATAATGTTGCAGTATGCGAACATGATGACGAGTCGCCCTTGGGTCCAATCAAGATAGTATTATCGTCAAAAAATATCGAACGCGTAATAGAGTGGCTCATCTCCTAGTCAGCTTTTTTCCCTAGTTACTCAGCTGGATTTGTTTTCTGATTTTTTATGATTTTTTGAATATCTATGCCTGTTGATAGGAAAATTACTCTTAGTAGGCATAATTTTGGGAGTGGCAGGAGTTTTGGTATATTCCCAGCAGGACAAGCTTGGCCTCAACCTCAACCCAACAATTGATGCAGTAGCTGAAGACATTAGCGGACTCAAAGACACCACAGTCAAGCGAGTTTCATATGAAATAGACAAAACCTCTGATGTTGTAGGTGACAAAATCGAAGATGCTGTTCCAGATGTGGACAAGCTAAACCCAATTCCAAAAATCGAGGACCAGCTAGCAATTCCACCAAAGAAAGACATCTACTATGGCCAAGTCTATGAAAGAGACGAAGACGAAAAAACCTGCAAAGTTTCCGTACCAAAGATGGTAAAGACTGTCAACGGAGTAAAAGAGCTAACCCATACAATAACACTAAATGACTGTCAATATGAAAAGCACAAGCCAGTTCAAGTAACAGTATTAACTGATCCTATAACAGGCGCACAAACAGTAACAGTCGATCCAATACCTCAAAACAAAATATTTGAGACATTACAATTAACCACTACAAAAAATCAAGACAATACAGTATCCGTTCACTATGAAGATTCCTCTGGTAAAACACTCAAAGTCACAGTGACTCTGAGCAATTCTGAAAAGCAACTATTCTCTGGAGAATTTTTTGCATCAAAGTTTGACACAAGTGTAGATGACGTTACTGATACTCCACATATAATAGAAATGATAGTAGAGCATGCTGACTATGGTATAGTAAACTCGTCAGTGTACAATCCGCAAGGAAATAACGAGAACACCATTTATGGTGTCTTTAGCCAGTAGATACTAGCTCCACTAGCTTTGGTAATGCATTAGCAGATGTCTCTCGTATGGACAGATCCATTTCTGATGACATGACTGTTTTTTCTGGATTTACCTCAATTAGGATAGCCCCGTTTTGTTTTGCGTACAGTGGAAGAGTGTTTGCAGGCGACACTACAAGAGACGTGCCTGCAATTATCATTACATCACAGCTTTGTGCGTGGGAAATAGCCTCACCCCACACATCCTGAGGCAGGCCTTCGCCAAACCAGACTACGTCTGGGCGCAAAATATTGCCGCACTTGCATTTTGGTGGAAGAGAATCAAACGGAGTTGTAATATTGTCCTTAAAATTGCAGACAGTACATTTTATGCGAATTATACTTCCGTGCAATTCTAGGACATGTTTACTGCCAGATCTCTGGTGCAGCCCATCAATGTTTTGTGTCAGCACTATTACTTCTTTGAATTTAGCTAGCTCTGATATTGCAAAATGGCCTGCATTTGGTTTTGCGGCCAGAATATTTACACGTCTTTCCTCATACCACTCCCAGACTAGCTTTGGATCTTCATAGAATGCATCAATTGTGGCAAGCTGCATCGGATCATATTTTCTCCACAATCCATCCTTTCCCCTAAATGTTGGAATGCCGCTTTCCTGTGAAATGCCAGCACCAGTGACAAAGACTATTTTCTTTGCATCGCTGATTTGTCGCGCAAGAGAATCAAACATTTTATTTTATTTCAACTTCGAGAAGGTCTTTGGCAGCAATAACAGAATCATGGATTGTTTTTGCTTCATGGACCAGCTCGCCTTCATCCTTGTATCTTGCAGAAAAAT
The DNA here is from genome assembly GCA_964470325.1 of uncultured Candidatus Nitrosotenuis sp. Lineage (GTDB taxonomy): Archaea > Thermoproteota > Nitrososphaeria > Nitrososphaerales > Nitrosopumilaceae > Nitrosotenuis. The sequence continues at coordinate 24,707 of CAYYBJ010000001.1, forward strand.
GAGTCAAAATCAGATTTGCTACATTTGCGTTTTTTGCTAGTGTTGCTGCTTCTTTTGCAGTAGAGTGGTTTGTCTCTATTGCTTTGTCTTTTAGCTTGTCAGAAAATGTGCAATCAAACGATAGATAGTCGCAATTTTTGAAAAATTCTTCTAGTAGTTTTGTAGGTCTTGTGTCACCAGAGATTCCAATTTTTTTGCCTGGCCTTTTTTGGCCAACTACTTGAGATGGTACAAATGTTTTGCCACCTACTTTGACTTCTTTTCCTGTTTGCAGGTCGTGCCAGAGTGGGCCTTCGGGAATTCCTAGCTTTATTGCCTGGTCTCTATCGAATTTGCCAGGTTTTTCCTTTTCCTCAAATAGATACGAGAATGCCAGAACAGAATGTTCTGCCTTTTGTGCACGCACAAAATACGTCTTTTCATCGCATATTATTCCAGGACTTACAGCAGTGATAATAACAGGAAATGAGAGACCAAACTGCAAAATTCTAATGTTTTCTCCAATGAATTGCTCAATTCCATCTGGACCGTAGATCTCAACTGATTCTGTTCTGTGTTGTAGTGTCATAGTCTGGAGCAATCCAAGCACACCAATACAGTGATCGCCATGCATGTGGGTAACAAAGATCTTCATTTTCTTGTTCCAGCCAAGGCCTGACTTGAGGTATGATACCTGTGCACCCTCTCCTGCATCAAACATTAGGATCTCTCCTTCTCGCTCAAGGCAAATGCATGACAGTCCTCTGTCCTCTGTTGGCTGTGCCGCCGATGTTCCCAAAAATACTAGCTTCATTTTACCAAAATCATCCTCGTTAGACTCTTGTGTCTGTATATCTCATATTTTTTTGTCAGGTTTAGCTTGATTCCATCATCTAGGCCTTTCTTGCACATTATAGCAAATTTGGCCTTTTTTGGCATTTTTGAGACAAATTTCTTCATTATCTTCTTTGGCGGCTCAGAAACCTTGGATGCCGTCCCATATGGCAGATCAGTCACAATTCCATCAAACTTGAGCTGGCCCATGTAATCATAGTCTTTGTTGTATACTTCACCAGAAAATTTATTTTTCTTGAGATTGTCCTTTGTTATTTGGCACATTTTTTCATCAAAATCAATTCCAATTGATTTGATTCCCATGGCCTGGGCCTCAAGCAGAGTACTGCCTGTTCCGCAAAATGGATCACAGACTGTCTCATCATCATGTATCTTTGCCAGATTTATCATCGCGCGAGTAAGCTTCCAGTCCAGCTCGTGATGGAACTTTGTGAGCTTTTCTGGACGCTTTGGAGGCTCAAATTTGGTGGCAAATCCAAAGAAGTTCTCTTCATCTGTGAAAATCATGTAAATTACGACATCTGGATCCTCTAGCGAAACCTTGGCGTTGCAAAAAGTAGAGACCATACTGCCTAACGATCGCTCTATTTCCGGAATGTCCACTTCTTTATTCGAGAGATTGATTGCTTTGCACATGAATGATTTTGCGCCAAACAAAAGCGAGTAATTGTTCTCATCAAAGAACACGTTTGACATTTTGCGCAATAGCTGGCCGGCAGTCTTTACAAAGGTGGCACGTCTTGCTATTTTTTCCCATGGTGTAACGCTTTGCACTAGTATCAAATTAGAAATGGTCTTGATCTTGGCAAATCTGTCATACATTTTTGCCAATGTAACTACCTCGTCCACTGCAAGCTCGGGATATTCTTTTGAAACTAGAAAGAAACTCTCTGGCATTTAGATTGCCTTTGCAATTACTCCAGAGACATCAACTATTGACGTGTTACCAGGAATTGTATTTGCCGATATAATTGCAGATACGCCAGACTTTTTGATCTTTTTCTCTGCATCATCAATTAGCAATGCATGTGTGCATGCAACAAAGACTCGTCCGCATTTTTGCTTTTTTAGAAATTGCGTTGCCTTGACAATGCTTCCACCAGTACTAATCATGTCATCTACTAGTACTAGGTCGCGTCCCTTTACTCCATCAAGATTTGCAGTCATGATCTGGACTTTACCCGTCTTTCTGTCCCGCTGTTTTTGTAATGCGATATAGTCAGTTCCGTAGAACTTGGCAAACTCCTTTGCCCGCTCTTTTCCACCTAGGTCTGGCGATACCACCAACGGGTTTGTGAGCCTGAGCTTTTTGAGATGATTAGCTAGTTCTGGCACAGCAGAGACATTTCTAATTGGAATTTTGAAATGCTTGAGCCCAAACATGCTGTGCATATCAACTACTATAATTTTGGAGGCTCCTGCAGCTGATAGAAGCTTGGCAATAACAGACAATGTAACTATTTCACCCGGTAGAAACTCTCTGTCCTGTCGTGCATATCCCATGTATGGTATGGCACAAATCACCTGTTTTGAGAACTGTCTTGCCTTTGCAACAAGTGATAATGTTTGCATCAGATTTGTGTCAACTGGAGGATATGTCGAATTTACTACAATGATCTTCCCCTTTGGTTTTGCAGAAATTGTAATCTTGCTCTCACCATCTGGAAAGACTCGAAGCTCAGAAGAGACAAAGCTTGCCTTTAGCTTTTTTGCCAGTCTTCTTGCTAGATCCTCAGATGCGTTTCCGCCAATTACAGTGACAGCTGACAATAAATCAACAATCTAGGAGGGACTCTTAAGTTTTAGGAAGAGATTCTATTTTTTTGCTGGAGCAGCTGCAGCTGGTTTTTCTTCTTTCTTTTCTAGCTTTTTGTTCGTGTATGTTTCTACGAAATTGATCTTTTCCAGTGTTGGGACAAAGTTAAAGACATCTCTTTGAATCAAAAACTTGATTCCTCTCAAAATTTCGGCTCCCTGAATGTCTTCTGGAACTGAAACGTCAAGTGTGTTGCCATTTAGCTTTGATGATATCTTGGAATCTTCAACTGGCATGTGTCTTTTTAGAATGCCGTTGATCTTGTCTTCTGGTGTCTCTAATGCTTTTAGTATGTTAACATCATAGACTACGGTTTTGCCAGCAAGTCTGTGGTTGAAATCAACTTGGACTCGACCAGAGCCGACAAATCTAACGACTCCTGTTTTCTGATCAACTTCTATGGTATCGCCAACTGTAACCTTGTCTGCATCTTCGCCTAGCTTTCGGAGTGGAATCATTCTAACTTTGCCAGAGTCACGCTCACCAAAGCCCTTGTCTGGTGTTACGTCAACTGTTAGCTTGTCGCCTGTCTTTGCTCCTGCTAGTGCATCATCTAATCCTTTGAGAACCCAAGATTCGCCAACTGAGACCAGTTTTGGTTGGTACTTGATGTTTTCTTGGAATAGGTTGTGCTTTTTTGCCTCATCTGCTATGGTAGTCTCTACTACTTCGTTAGAGTCCTTTACTTTAGCAGTATAATCGATTAGAATCAATGAGCCTTTTGTAAATGCCATGCGATCAGTCCTCGAAATTCCTAATATTAAGATTAGAGTTGCTTTAGCTTATCTTCAGCAACTTTGAGGGCTTCCATCTGTTTGGTCTTGTAGCCCATCATCTCTAGTGTGGAGCCGATTGCCGAAATTGATCTCATGACGTGGTATTTTTGGACCTCGCCCATACATCCAACTCGGAATACTTTTCCCTTGAGATTTCCAAATCCACCTGCAACTAGAACTCGGAATTTCTCTGCCAGTGTGTTTCTGAAGGTCTTGTCCTCTAGTCCTTGTAGATAGTTTAGTGCAACTACAACAGTTGATCTTGCATCTTCTTTGGCAAATGGAGTCAGGCCAAGCTCAGACAAACCAGAGTACAGTGCTTGTGAGCAAATTCGATGTCTTTTGATTCTGTTGTCTAGGCCTTCTTCTAGGATTACATTCATTGCCTCTCTGTATGCATATAGCAATGGCAGAGCCGGTGTGAATGGTGTGTGCTTTGCCTCTTCGTAATACTTGAAGTATCTTGATAAATTAAAGTACATTGTATTTGGCGGATTTGCGTTCATGTATTTTTTGGCGCGCTCATTTACTACGATTGGCGAGATTCCTGGTGGTGCTGCAAATGCTTTTTGTGCGCCAGTCATTGCAACGTCGATTCCCCACTTGTCCATTTCTAGGTCTTCGCCGCCGACAATAGAGACTCCGTCTACTACATAGAATGCATCGTTTCGCGCGGTAAGATTCTTGATTTTATCCAAATATTTTATCATAGTACCTGTAGATGTCTCATTCCATACGCAATAGAATGCCTTGACGTCCTTGTTGTTATCAAACGCCTCTTTTACTTGATCAAATGTCGCGTTTGTTCCTGGAATGCTCTCTAGTTTTATGACATTGGCACCAGCCCACTCTAACATTTGTGCTAGTCTTCCGGAGAATTCCCCGTTTGTTGGGATGATTACTTTGTCGCCTTTTTTAATTAGATTAACAACGCTTGCCTCAACAGCACCCGTTCCAGATGCTGAAAGCAAGACTGCCTCGCCACTGCTCTTGAAAACCTTTTGGGTTTTTTCTACTGCGTCTTGGTATAGTTCTACAAAATCGTCGCTTCGATGGTTTATCATTGGAGTGATCATTGCACGCATTACTCGCTCTGGTACGTTTGTTGGACCAGGAAGCATGACTAGATATTCCATAAGCAGTTTGGACTGTTTTGCGGGCTTTATTTAAAACTAAAGCTTGGCCAGGCGATCTTGCGCATTTATTTTTAGCAAAACCTTTGCGGTCCCTTCCGGTACAAACTCGGCCCAACTTTTTCCAGATGCAATCTTTTCTCTAATGTCGGTGCCGGAGAGGATCTCTCTTTGCTTTAGTGGTACTGATACTACTTTGATTCCGCGTTTTTTGTACAATTCATGCGTAAAATCATCATTTGAAAACACGACATCATATTTCGGAACGATACTATCGACATGATATGTCCACTTGGCATGATCATTTACATCCGGCACAAAATAGATCTTGCATTTTTGCAGATCAGATTTATCCACAGACGATTCAATCATTTCCTTTCTCTCTTCTGCAGAAAATGGATTTCTTTTTTCACCAAATCGATTAGAGCTTCCAATTCCTATTGAGAGATTATCGACCTGAGTCAGTGCAAATTTTACTGCAGCTAAATGTCCCAAATGAAAAGGCTGGAATCTGCCTATGAGAAGACCATCCATGATTTTTTTTCTTGCACTTGATTTAAAAACTAAACAATGAAATCACTACAAATGGACGCACTACGAATCGACGGCTCTCACGGCGAAGGTGGTGGACAAATTTTGCGCTCTGCACTAACACTATCTGCAATAACACAAAAACCAATCACAATAGAAAATATTCGTCACAACAGAAAGGTTCCAGGCCTCAGACCATCGCATCTATCTACGATCAAGCTCCTAGGCAAGATTTGTAATGCAAAAATTGACGGATTGTCAGTTGGCTCTACTAGCATAATATTCGTTCCCGGTACGATCCAAGACACAAAGCTACAGGAAAACGTCGGCACTGCGGGAAGCATCTCTCTGATATTGCAGGCAATAATTCCAACAGTAGCGCTTGCCGGCAAAAAACTAGAACTGTCAATTTCTGGTGGAACAGATGTACCATGGAATCCTACATCAAACTATACCAAATTTGTTCTAGCTGAAGCATATTCCCGACTCGGCATAAAATTTGAAATGCACATCAAAAAGCGTGGCTATTATCCAAAGGGTGGCGGCCAAGTAGACATTACAGTTCTTCCATGTAATCATCTAATCCCAATTCGCTTATCCAAGAGAACATCAATGGATGCAAAAATTCTCTGCTCTTTTTCTGGCATATCACAAAATGAAATCACAAATAATCTCAATTTGGCAAAATCAACACTAGAGAAGAAAGGATTTTCCGTACAAACACAGCTCACAGAAGAGCGGGCACTAAATTCAGGAGCATCATTTTTGGTGTATAGTCATGACTCTGATTCCATAAATGGGGCAGACGAACTATTTGATTCGCAAAACAAATCAAACTTTGGCAAAACAGCAACATCCGCATTTGCATCATCGAATTTTGGAGTCGATGCGAACCTGTCCGATATGCTCGTAACCCCACTCGGACTCTCAAAGGAAATGTCGATTTTCACAGTACCACAAATCTCAAAGCATCTGGAGACAAACCTCTACATCACATCAAAAATCACCGGCTGCAAGTACGGCGTAGGCAAAGTCAATGGTGGCTATGAGGTAAGAATTACAGGCTCAGAGGCCAGCATCTAGTATTGCTGCAAACAACAATACCAGAACAGACAACACAACAGTAACCTCGCCTACTATGATGATCTTTTTTCGAAGCTTGGTTACTTGTTCCTGGGTTAGCTCTTTTTGCATAATCTTTTCTTCGATGTCTTTTCTGATTATTCTCACATGTACTGCAAAAGAGCCCAAAAGTGCAGCCACTAGGAACATTTTGATTATCAGCATCATGCCATAACTGGATGTGAACAAAAAGTCAGGCCTGCTCAAAATTTGGTGAGAGTTCCAAACTCCAGTCGCAATCAAAATCAAAAGGGCAGGAATTGCAATTTTGTTAAATCGCCTACCAACCTTGATCATTATTTGCAATCGTCCTTCCATCGTTGGTATCATTGTTTTGAGAATTGGAGCAAAGACTATGGCAATGAATAACGATCCTCCGACCCAGATTGCCGAACAAATCAAATGAATCCACGTAATGACAGCTTGCTCTAACGCCATTGAATTGGCAAATCCTAGTTCAAATATTATCTAACTGAAACCAACATTTTTTAGTTGAAATAATTTGGTACCATTCGTTGGCACTTCAAAGTAAAATGATTCTCTATGTAGCACTAGGTGCCTTACTTGCAATGCTTGGAGGCATCACTTGGTACGCAAGCCTGGACAACCCCAAGCTAGAACAAGTAGAAATCGACATGGGCACAGTCAAGCTGATAAGCGAGAATACAATAGAAGGAAAAGCAAAACTTGACGTTGGATTTGTCATAAAGAATCCTAGCGACAAGACCTTTACCATATCAAGAATTGACTATGAATTATTTGCAAACGGAGTATCAATCGGAAAAAGCCAATATTCAACAGAAGACGTTGCAATGCCTGGCCGTGCAGCATTCTATACGGGAGCAGAAATCGAGCTCCCAAGTTCGTTTACCCTGACTAAAACCACAGAAAATGCCGATCAGTACACAGCAATAACCACAGAAAGCCCAGTTGTGTATTCAGCAAAAGGACTAATCGTAGTTGAGTCCGCGTGGAGTCTTGTGGAAAAAGAATTCAACATTTCTCAATAATTTTGTAAAAGATGGGCCGAGAGAGATTCGAACTCTCGATCACCGCCGTGTCGAGGCGGTATCCTAACCAACTAGACTACCGGCCCAATAAAGTACAAGCCATGAACTCTACATTATTAACCTTTAAACAACAACAAAACATCCATGAGCGAATTCTCCAGTCAAGAAAAATCTGGACTCTACAAGGCAATCTACACAAGGCGCGATGTTAGATCTCACTTTAACTCTAAACCCATACCAGATGACACACTAGCAAGAATTCTCAATGCAGCTCATCATGCACCATCTGTTGGATTCTCCCAACCATGGAATTTTGTTTTGATTCGAGATCACACCACAAAACAAGCAGTCAAAAAATCATTTGAACAGGAAAAGGCCCGCTCATCAAATGATGTCAACGATCAAAAAAAGGAAAAATATCTCTCGCTAAAACTAGAAGGAATTTTGGAATCCGATGTAAATCTGTGCATCACATATGATCCAACCAGGTTTGGCCCATTTGTGATTGGCAGGTCCAACATTCCAGAGACAGGAATCTATAGCGTTTGTTGTGCAGTGCAGAATTTGTGGCTTGCAGCCCGCTCCGAAGGAATTGGAGTCGGCTGGGTAAGCATTCTATCCAATGACACACTAAAGCAAGCACTGAGTCTGCCAGAGCACATTGTGCCTGTTGCGTATTTGTGCCTCGGACACGTAGAAGAGTTTGCAGAAAAGCCAGACTTGGAAACTGCCAAGTGGCTTCCAAGGCTTGAGCTCAAAGACGTTGTGTATTATGAAAAATGGGGCCAAACCTCAAATGATCTCTGGAATAAAATCAATGAGCTAATCAGAACAAATCTTGATTACGCTTTTATGAAGTAAAAACTGTAATTTTGTGCTGGGCTTGTAGCGCAGAGCCGATTTCGGCGTGCAACATGGATAGCGCAGTAGCCTCCTAAGTTACAGGTCGAGGGATCGAAGCCCTCCAAGCCCGCTTTCTAACTTAAATAAAGAAACAATCCTGCAAAAATTATGAAAATAGTTGTCATCTCTGGCAGCCCACGAAAGCAAGCAGTCACGCAAATAATGATGAGATTCGTCTATGATTATACTAAATCGAAAAACGCAGACACCAAATTCATCAATTTATCCGAAGGTATTGTTGACTGCTACAAAGGATATGACGTTACCTATTCAGATACCACCACTCAGGCAGCAAAAGACATCATGGACGCAGACGTCTGGCTTGTCGGCACGCCAATTTACAATTCGTTTTTCAGTGCCGCACTCAAAAATCTCTTTGAATATGTCAACTACAAGCAGACTGCTGGAAAGACTGCAGGCCTTGCCATACTAGCATCAGGCCAGATTGGCTTTACAGACGTGCAAACTTTGCTGACCCAGCTAATGTCCTATTTCAAAGTGATAACAAACCCCAAGGCAGTATTTCTGACAGTAGACCAAATCAAGGAAAATTCCATAGATGAAAATGCCCAAGCTAGGCTCAAAGAACTAGTTGATGAAACAATATTTTTGGCTTCTAGACCAAAGTAGAAGCAGGTAGGTACACTACCTTGAATATTTTTACGACATAGTCACCCTCAAAAATCTTGGTCTCTTTTCCGTCAGTTACGGATCTAACTCGAAACTTGTATTCATACGAGCCGTCCTCTTTAACATCAGTTTGTGCAAAGTGGACTGCCTCGCCATTTTTGAAGATCTGAATTATCACTGGATTTCCCTCAACTGGATTTGCAATTTTTCCTTCAACAAAACCCCAAGGAAGCTTGTTGTTTTTTGGAGCAGAAAACGGAACAATTGTCTTTTCAATTCCAATTGAAGAGTTGATTGGAGTCAGGCTTGTTTCTGCAAACGCAGAATTCACTGTTGCCATTACAAGTGCAAATGCAACTGTCGCAATGACTGCCTTTACTAACATTAGCTGGTTTTTTGCTCAAGTCAAATATTAAGATGACGTATCAATGATACACATGGAAGAGCTAAACGATGGTTGCACATGCAAGTGCCATTTTGGAGGTGCAGTTAGTTGTCCTGGATGCAAGAAAAACCATCATGGAATGAATTGCTCCCACTGCAAGTAGTCATTTTCTTTTTGCAGCAGCTGCCTTGAGGTTTGCAAGCTCTGCCTTTAGAGCTTCAATTTGGACCAGAGTCTCCAGGTTGGCAATTTCCTGTTTCATTCTGGCAATTTCATTGTCCTTGAGCTGTACCTCTCCCTTTAACTCGTTTAGTTCAGCAGTAAATGACTCACGGAATCTGTTTAGCTCATCTAGTGAGATGTTTGTTAGTTTAATCGAGCTTTTTTTTTCCTCGTGGGAATGTGTGTGTTCGTGAGGATGGCTGTGCGAGTGTTCGTGACTGTGGCCGCCATGCTTTTTGGTCCAGTCTGCGCTTTTTTGCGCCAGCCAGCAAATTACGACCAAAAACCAAGTAACTATAACAGAAACTAGGAGCAGTTGGTGAAGTGCTGGAGGCATGTAAAAGTACATGCCAGTCAGAAATACCGCAAAACATGCAACAACTACTGTTGCTAGATGGTTTCGCAGATAACCCATGTTTTAAGCCCTGAAAAGTCGAATATAACGTTAATGCTGAATCTCATAATAATAAAAGAAAAGATAAACGAAATTTATTCGTCTTTTTCTGAAACGGTAATCTCTTGTGGGACTTCGGATTGTAAAATCTTTATTTTTGACAGAAGCTCATTTCTGAGATCGCGTGCAACCCTTCGCACAGTTGGTCTTGGAACGCCCAGTTCTTCGACAACTTTGCTGTAAATGTCTTGCTTGTCTGTCAGCCCCTTTTCAAGGTAAGTATTGATTGCTGCTTTGATAACGGTGCTTTGATTTGTGCGATTCACAAGGTGTAATTTTTCTCGATCTATATAAGACTATAACTTTTCTTGAAAAAATTTGCAGAGTTTTTCGAGCTGCAAAAAATTATTATAATATGAAAAGTCGAACCGATCCCGAAAGTTTGCAAAACGAATTTCGAATCAAATCCAAAATTCTAAAATAAAAAATTTGCAGTTTTTACAAAACGCTTTGGAAATAATTCAATAGCAAGACTCTTATGCTCAAAGGCGAACCGTGGTATAATTGACCCAAGCAACAATTGAAACCAAGTTTGGAAAAATTGTATTTAAATTGCTGCCAGAATTGGCGCCAGAACACGTTAGAAACTTTGTAAAACTTGCCCAGTCTGGATTTTACGATGGAACATTATTCCATAGGGTGATTCCTGGCTTTATGATTCAGGGTGGTGACCCAAACACAAAGACCCAAGACAAGTCTAGGTGGGGTCAGGGCGGTCCAGGCTATACAATAAAGGCAGAGTTCAACACAAGATCACATCTCAGAGGTATAGTGTCAATGGCAAGAACAATGGATCCAAACAGCGCAGGCTCGCAGTTCTTTATTGTTACTTCAGATAGCACCTTTTTGGACAGGCAATACACAGTCTTTGGCGAAGTCCTAGAGGGAATGCAGGTAGCAGACCAAATTGTCAGCCAGCAGCGAGACAGAAACGACTGCCCACTACAGGAAGTACGAATGACCAAGGTCACAATCTCTGAATAAACATGAAAATCATTCTCGCATTACTGCTAATTACTGGCATATTTTCATACTCTGCGTTTGCTCAAGAAGTAAAAATCGGCGAGCCGGCAGTACAACAAGTATCAATTAGAATTTCAGAAGAAGGTGATGCACACGTAACACATGAAGTGCAAAAGGCAAAAGCACCAAAGCAAGTAGAATTTCTCTCGCCAGACTTTGCCAATTTCACCATAATAAATGACGAGGGAGAAGAGCCAATGTATGCAGAGGCAGGCGGAGAAAATCCAGGAATTGTCTTGTTTCCATCAAACGAAGACGTCACAATTGAATACGACATCAAAGGAATAGTACAACAAAAGAACGGCCTCTGGTATTGGGACTATGTCTATTTGGCAGAAACATCATTTTACTTGCCAGAGGGAGTAGACCTGTTCTATGTCAATGAGCGCCTAGTCCAACTCGGAGACCAAAAGGGATTCCTTTGCCATGGATGTCAGGTAAAGCTAGAGTACGAGCTAGAACCAACCATACTAACACAGCAGATAAGCTGGGAAGGCCAAACATTTGATGTCAAAGTCATCACACAAGCAGAAATTTCTGAAATAACACTGGACCAGCCAAACAAAATACTCAGTTTTGATATCGTAGAACCAAACAAGTACATCACACTGGTAATTCCCCAAGCTCTCTTGTGGGGCCCATACGAAGTCGCACTAAATGACGAGCTATTCCTAAAACAAGAGCGAGTTGACCAGGACGGCAATGTCTGGCTCCATATTTTACCAAAAGAAAAGGGAACCGTCACAATTCTTGGAGTATCTGTTGTGCCAGAATTCCCAATTGGTATGATTCTGATAATGAGTGCCGCAATGGGCGCAGTAATCTATGCCGGCAGGCTCAGTCGCCGCTAGAGCCGCAAGAGCAAAACCCATACTCGTCAATTCTGACATTGCACACAGGACATTTCTCCCCATAGTCAACCTCCCACGGCTCTTTTCCAAACAATTTGAAATGATCATCTATCTCAATGGGAATGATTCTTTTTTTGGCCAATGATTCTGATGTCTCATTTTGGTATAATAATGTGAGTCAGAATTATTAACGCAAATCATTGTACCATATCATGAAGTGCGACTGTGGTTGCCATTGCATCAAATGCAAGAGCCCAAACCTAGAATCATTTCAGGTGGGAAAGATAGAAGCAGACGGATATTTTGAGATGCACCATACCTGCCATAATTGTAATGCGCACTTTGATCACCTAGACGGTACTATATTTGACAAATGCGATATCTGCAAGTATTCTAGTTGAGAAGTACTTTGTGGTAAAAGGTCTTTTTCTCTTCAGAGCTTTTCTCAAGTTCCTTGTTAAATGCCATCTTTGCCAAAATCTTTGACACTGCAAGGGGACTGGCAATCATTCCGTGCTGGAGTAGTTGCTCCACTGTCTCTGATACAGTTCGCGGCTGGGAAAAGAATCCGTCCAGTTCCAGGCCTTCAATTTTGCTTGGCAGTTCTTCTGACGTTATCTGTCTTGGGGCAGTAAATTCCGGCTCGTGCACTTCGGCATCTTTTAGCATTTTCAGATAGCTCAAGTTTGACTCATATGTTGCGGCAATATCTTGTGCCTCCAGCGTTGGCTCGTCAGTTACTATTTTTGCCGAGTTTTCCTGCAATCGAAATGCCAGATCTGCTATTACCTGGGATGCAGTATCATTGTCAATGTAAAAGTCGCGTGAGTCTATCTCTACTTCGTTTGCGCCGAATCGGAGCCTGATCTTTGCCATTATACTCAAAATGCCAAGGAATTTGATTTATCTTGCAAGCTTAAATGAACTACAAGGGCGGATCAAAACTTTTACACACCAAATGATTCTTTTTTTGCCTCTTTTGCACAAAAGCCAATTTCAGATTATTAGGCATGGCAAAAAAGGCAGCAGCCGTAATCATAGTGATATTGAGCCTAATGGTATTTGGCTATACGCAATACGCGTCTGCCTCACAAATTAACGCCAAAATTACTCAAAGCAAGCTATTGGAAAAGTCAGACAAGGGATCGCTGTATAATTTGCAGCTAGAGTTTAACAATCCGTCGCTGTTATTTTTGACCGCAGGAAAAACCGAGTTTACAATAATTGCAAATGACAAGGCTATAGGCCAGGGCGAGCTGGATCCATTTGCACTGCCGGCACTCGGAAAAGCGACAACTAGCGGAGTGTGGCTCAAAGACCAAACAGCATCAGAAGATTCACAGGTAAAGATCTCTGGCGTTACAAAATACCAACTGCTCTTTGCATCAATTGATGTGCCGTTTACGTATTACCCAACATACGACCAGACTAGAGAATTTATAGCAGACGCATAATTTTTCCAGTTAATGCTTACTGTTTTTGGTTCAACTGCGCTAGACACAATTCGCACACCAAACAAAGTCCTCAAGGATGTTTTAGGCGGAGCCGCGACATTTGCAGGAGTCTCTGCCAGCTTTTTTGTCAAGACCGGCTTGATTGCAGTGGTTGGAACCGACTTTCCAAAAAAATATCACAATATTTTAAAAAAATATCTGGATTTGGAAGGCCTCTCAATACAAAAAGGCAAAACATTTCGATATGACGGCAGCTATGACGACACTCTGTCGACTAGAACCACAAACAAGACAGAGCTCAACGTATTAGGCTCGTTTGATCCAATAGTTCCTGAAAAATACAGAAAATCCAGATTTGTGTATTTGGCAAACAACGACCCGGACCAAAACACCAAGATAATTCGCGAATTTGACAATGTGAAATTTTCCATGTGCGATACAATAGAATTCTGGATTAACACCAAGCGAAATTCCGTAATCAAGATGATTGGCTCTGTCGACGCAGTTGTAATAAATGACGAAGAGGCAAAACTACTCACTAAAGAGCACAATCTGATAAAATGCGCAAAAAAAATGATGAGCTGGGGTGCAAAATATGTCATAATCAAAAAGGGAGAGCACGGCTCGCTGCTGTTCTTTGACGATGTTATTTTTCCTTCAGTTGCGTTTTCACTGGAAGATATAGTGGATCCAACGGGTGCTGGCGATTCCTTTGCAGGCGCAATGATTGGGTATTTGGCAAGCAAGAATTCCATTAGCCTATCTGATATCAAAAAGGCAGTCGTACATGGAAATGTAATGGGCTCTTTTGCAGTGGAAAGGTATGGCCTAGCAGGCCTCACATGTACCAGCAAGGCCAAGATCCAAAACAGGATAAAAAAATACCAGTCCATGATTGATTTCTGAAAGGTTATCTAGAAGAGCGTCAAGTGGGTTTTTGATGGACCGACTAGACGAAATATTCTCAATGCAAAAAGGATTAGCAGAAATGATGAACCTAGATAGATATCCAAAGGACTCTGAAGGCAGAGTCTCTGCGTTATCTACAGCCATAATGCACGAGGCAGTAGAATTACAGCGAACAACAAACTGGAAGTGGTGGAAAAAACCAACACCATTCAGTGTAGATGACGCAAAAGAAGAACTCATTGACATTTGGCATTTTGTGGTACAGGCATCACTTGAGCTAAACCTGACGCCAGATGATATAGTAGCAGAATACAGAAAGAAAAACGAGATAAACCGAAACAGGCAAAAAAACGGCTACTAAAATACGATATCTACAAGCTCTGTCTTGCCAATTAGATCTACAAGTCTTACCTTTTGAAAATTTGCAATTTCCTCTTTTGATACTGTCAATACTGGGTCAGGGCTGACTGAACTTATTATTCGATTGGTGTGATCTGTGCCATATTTGTGCAAACAGAACAATGCATGACCTGTCCTATGTCCAGACACTTCCTTGCCGCACATTATGATGGTGTGGAGTGTCGGATTTTGATTCACATATCGTACTAGCTCGTCAATTCCCTTGTTTTCTGAGAACAATCTTGCAGCAATTGCGATTTTGTTCATCAAATCTGATTTTGAAATCTCTTCTAGCAGATCAATACTAGATAAAGTGCATATTGCCACACCAGAGGATCTGCCAAGAAATTTCTCTTCAGGAATTGGAAAGACTTTTTTGCAAATCTCGCCTGCAATTTGGCCTAGATTCATAGCGACTTGATTATTTTTGCCGTGGTTTGCAGGTGTTTTGGTGTTATTTGTGGCTGTACAGGCAATGATAGGACATTTTTTGCAGCCCATTCTGTGTTTGGCAATTTAGTTTTCTGATTATAGTACGGGGTCTTGTGTACTGGCGTGCCATAGTATACAGTGGCGCCAATTCCATTTTCATTTAGTTTTTGTGCTATTTTGTCTCTGTTCTTGTTAGCTACAGTGTATAGATACCAGTTTACTTTTTCGTGCTTTCTTGTGTTTGGCAGTGTAACATCTGCACCTGCAAGCAATTCAGTTAATGCCTTGGCATTTTTTGCGCGTTTTTGCAAAAATCCTGGAAGCTTTTTCATCTGGACTTTGGCAATTGCGGCATTAATCTCAGGCAATCTCAGATTCAGGCCCAAAATTCTAGTGTCATATCCATGAACCATTCCGTGATTTCTAATCATTAGCAATTTGTCGCGTAGCTTTTCATTGGATGTTGTAATAATTCCACCCTCGCCAGAAGTCATGACCTTTGCTGCATAGAGACTAAAACAACCTAGTTCAGAAAATGTTCCTGTCTGCTTTCCGCGATATGTAGAGCCCATCGACTGGGCAGCATCCTCTATTATTGGAATGTGATTTTTTGAAGCAATTTCAGATATTTCATCAATGTATGCCACATTGCCATAAAGATGTACAGGTATGATTGCGCGAGTTTTCTTTGTAATTTTCTTTTGCAGATCCTCCGGGTCGATTGTGTAATTGTCACGCCTGATGTCAACAAAGATTGGCTTTGCGCCAACAGAAACAACAGAATTTGCGGTTGCAACAAAGGTAAATGACGGCAATACAACTTCATCGCCCGACTTTATATCAAGAGCATAGAGCGCTGCCTGTAGCGCGGCAGTGCCAGAATTGACAGCAATTGCGTATTTTGATTTTACAAAAGAGCAGACCAGTTTTTCAAATTCCTGAACGTTCTTACCACCGTCTTTGGCAGCAGAGGTCAGTGCGCCTGCCTTCAATACCGCAGTGACTTCGGCAATTTCTTCTTTTCCAACCAAGGGAATGTTGACTGGAATCTTCATGATTTTTCGTCTTGTAGATGGTAATTAAACCTCATCCATAAATGGACAATTCTTATATTCAAATCACAATTTTTGGCCATTACATGACTAGACACTTGCAGCAAACAGACACTGCATACAAGGTCTATCTGTACATTTTCTATGTCTGCGCTTTTGTGATGTTGTCTATAATGGCCTATGGTACATGGGCAATGCTTACTGAATGGCAGCAAAAGGGCACCTATGTAATGGGAGAGGTCCTAGTCACAACACATGTTCCGTTTCCTCACTTTGCAAAATTAATCACATGGCTTTTCTTTGCTTGTATAATTGGCTGGTATTGCGTATCTCGAATCGGATGGAAAAAGGCAGTCGGATTGCATTCCTGGCGAATGTCTCTACTCCAATTAATGTTGTTAGGATTTGCAATAATCAATCTGTACGAAGTATTGTATAATTTTACAGTGCTTAATGCTCTGATATCTGCAGGAACAGTGAATGGCCACGTTCCAGACATTGACAGACTAACAATTGCATATCCGGATGGTGCAAGGCCATGGAATTTGATATTTGCTACCAAGATCTTTTTGGTTGGCTTTTTGATTTCAGCTCACGCATTCTACTTGTCTACCAGACCAAGAAAATCACTAGAAGAATTGGAAACATAACTTTATAGAATTACAAACAAAACCCAGTACCATTGGATGTAACAAGCAAAGTCGAGCTGGTCCTAAGACCGCCGACTGAGGAAATTGTAACGCAAGAGGAACTCACAAATCTATTTCAAACTAACAATAAACCGCGACATTACATTGGATTGGAAATTTCTGGATTTTTGCACCTAGGCAGTCTGATTAGTACGGGATTCAAGATTAATGATCTTATCAAAGCAGGAGTAGAATGCAACGTCTTTTTGGCAGACTGGCACACACTAATCAACGACAAGCTGGGCGGAAATTGGGATACCATATCAAAGGTATCGCACTATTATGAGAGGGCGTTCAAGCTTGTCTGTCCAGGCGTAAACATTATTCGCGGAAGTGAACTGTATGATTTCCACAAGGAATACTGGAAGGACTTTATTCTATTTACAAAACACATGACCCTAGCCAGAACAATGCGCGCAATGACAATCATGGGCAGATCAGAAAGCGATGAGAAAATCGACTTGTCCAAATTGTTGTATCCGCCCATGCAGGCAGTCGACATACATACAATAGATGTGGATATTGCACATGCAGGAATGGACCAGAGAAAAATCCACATGCTAGTACGGGAGATATTTCCAAAAATGAAGTGGAGGGTCCCAGTTGCCGTCCACCATGGATTATTGCCAGGTCTCACAGAACCAATTACAACAGATGAAGAAGGAACTGGCACCAAAATGTCAAAGTCCAAGCCAGGCTCGGGCGTTTTCATTCATGATTCCGATGATGAGATAAAATCAAAAATCAAAAAGGGCTGGTGCGAGCAGGGAAAGACAAACAATCCTATTCTACAAATAGCAAAACACATCTTATTTCATGAAATGTCTGAGCTAAAGGTGGAGCGACCAGAAAAATTTGGCGGAAACGTAACATATTCCAGCTTTGCACAGCTGGAATCTGACTTTGGTGCAGGAAAACTACACCCGATGGATCTCAAAAATGTCGTAGCAGAAAATCTGGTCAAAATCATTGCGCCAATTAGGGACAAGCTGCAAATGGATGACGACACAAAAGACGCAATTAAAAATTCAGTCTAGGTCTGCAAATTATACTTTGATGTGTATCCGCGAGGATTTATCATCAGATTTTTGAAATTATACGTTGAGGAATTGCCAATTATTACTGTGCTGATCATGCCTAGCTTGTCGGCATGGGCCTCCATGTTTTCCAGATCTGTTATCACTATTACCTGAGAGTCACGATACGCACCTTTAATGATGGCAACAGGTGTGCTTGGCTTTCTGTATTTGAGCAGTAATTTTCTAGTGTCCTGGAGCTGGTGAATTCTCTTTTTGCTTGACGGATTATAGATAACAATGACATAGTCACCCTGCGCAGCTGCTTCTACTCGCTTTGTTATAATTTCCCATGGTACCAGCAAATCGCTCATTGATACTACAGCAAAGTCTGTCATTAGCGGCGAGCCAATCAAGGATGCACATGAATTAAGTGCAGATACTCCTGGCACTACCTCTACTTCTAGGCCTGTCTTTGGATCCCAGCCAGCCTCTGCCAATGTTTCGTATATGAGACCAGCCATTCCGTAAATTCCTGGATCGCCACTGCTAACCAGCGATACAATTTTGCCGGACTGGGCAAGCTCGATGCATTGCTTTGCTCTTTCTACTTCTTGTGTCATGGCGTATCTGTGGATTTCTTTTCCTTGTATGAGATCTTCTACCAATCCAACATAGGTGTCGTAGCCGACTATTGTGTCGCTTTCCTCTATGACTTGCTTTGCGCGAAAAGTCATGTGATCGTGAGCACCGGGGCCGACACCGACAATGTAGAGTTTTCCTGCCAAATGATTTTTTTTTCTAAAATGCTAATTTATCCCTTATTGGATTTTGGCGACTCTATAATAGGACAGTTCACAACATGATCTTCACTTAGTGGCCTTGCCAAAGTAACAAAGACAGAGCCGTCTGCCTTTTTGCTCTCCAAATCAGAAACTGTTTCCAGCGCTATTGCGGATTTAGGGTCCTTCCATTCTACTATAGACACTCGACAAATTGGGACATAGCGCTCATCTAGTGCAGAGCTCAGAATGCTAGGCTGAAATCCAAGCGGTCCTGAACCCTTTACTCCGTTTTTGAACTGGTACATTTCTGATATGATACCAGATGTGGCAATCTTTGCTAGCTTGGCAGACGTTGGCACCTTCATTATGTCAGCTGGGCCCTTTGGTGTTGCATCTGGGATGATATAGTATGTGGCGCGCCCATCAGGCCCCCAAGCCCTGTGAGCTACAAATGTTACTTTTTTGGAATCCTTGTTTATTTCCAAAATCTGGACATTATCCAGTTCTGTGCTGTTTGTTGTTTGTACTTGTCCTCCAGGCCAAATTATCTGAGGAACATTAACTGTGACATTTGTTTTTGTGAGTCTTAATCTGGAATCCTTTTCTGCCTTGAGAATGTCCTCTGCTGATTGAAGTTCCTGTGGTTTTTGGCCTGCCTTCCAAGATACAGTAACTAGGCTGGCTAAAGGAGTGTACTCTTTTTGTGCAGGCGTTACCCCAAAGACCTCTCCCTGGAACCCATAGATTCCATCTCCCTTGATTCCGTTTGTGAATGCGTATATGGTATCTTGTGCTGATGATGGTGCCCATCTTAGCTTTGGTGCAAACTTTACGTTCCAGCTTTGCTTTTGCGTCAGCTTGTCCGATATTGTCTTGTTGCTGGAATCAGTAATGATGTAGCTTAACGTGCTTTTACCGTAAAATCCATCGCGCATTGGAATTGTTACTGGAATGTTTTGGTCTAGTAATGTAATTTGTTGTTCCTTGATCTCATACATTTGCGAGACCATCTCAATTGGCTGGCCCCGTATCCATCCGTCAACGCTTGCAGTCACGACAAATGGAGATGAGCTGCGAAATGCCACTGCCGAGCCTGTATAGTCTACGGTTCCGGACTTCTTAGCCTCAATTTCTGTTAGGCCGTATATTGTATTGCCATCAACGCTCCAGATTGGCTGGCCTTTAGAGTCTTGGCTTGGAATCTGGTGCAATATTATGGTCTCCACTGGATTATTGGCAGTAAATGTCAGAGTACCTGTGTAGATGCTGTTCTGGTTTGGCGATAACACCAGTGCAAACTGGCCAGACTTTGTTCCGGGATCTATAGATGAGACAAATGTTTTTGTGAAATGGACCTTGCTTTGCGGCTTTGCAACAGCAAATGGGTCTGATACCAAAAAAGATACGGCAAGCGCTGGTATAGCTACGAGTGCAAAAATGACAAACTTGTTCACTGGTTGTTTTTGCTTCGCAAAGATGTTTAAGCGTTTTTAGCTTCCTAGCTTGAACTCGTCATGTAATGCTTGGACAGCAGCTGCACAATCGGAATCCTTGACTACAAATGCCAAGTTCAGCTCCGACGAGCCTTGCGCAATCATCATTACATTTGCTTTCTTCTTTGCAACAGAGCCAAAGACTCGTGATGCAACACCAATTGTTCCGCGCATTCCAGATCCTATCAGTGCTATTATAGATACATCGGTAGTGACATCTATTTTTTTGATCATCTTTCCCAGCAGCTCCATTTCTAGTGTGTTTACTGCTTTGTCTAGATCGTGCTTTTTGACCACAATGGAAATGCTGGACTCGGACGGACTCTGCGAAATCATCATGATATTGACGCCGGCCTTGGCAAGTGTGGTAAAGATAGTTGCTGCAGTGCCTGGAGCGCCAACCATGCTTCCGCCTCGCATGTCGATTAGGCCATTGTGGCGAATCACTGATACGCATTTTACGGTCTTGTTTGTTTTCTCATCCGGATTTGCAGTGACCAATGTGCCGGAATTATTCACATTAAAGGTGCTGCGAATTCGCATTGGGATTTTCTTTGATAGCAAGGGCTCAAAGGACCGTGGATGAATCTGCTTTGCGCCAAAGAGAGCCATCTCCATTGCCTCTACATATGATACCTCTGGGATTACCTTTGCTCCTTTGACCATTTTTGGATCTGCGCTCATCAGGCCGTCAACATCACTCATCAGCCAGACCTCGTCTGCCTTGATACACGATGCAATGATAGTAGCGGTGTAGTCAGAGCCACCTCGGCCAAATGTTGTGACGTGGCCATGCTGATCAGCGCCTGCAAATCCGCCAATAACTGGAATGAATTTCTTTGTTAGTAATGGTTCCAGATTTGTAGATACTCGTAGTCTGGTGGTATCCATTAATGGCTTGGATTGGCCAAAATTAGAGTCGGTGACAATTCCCACTTCCTTTCCTGTCAGTGCTACTGATTTTGTTCTCAGATCTAAAATCGCATGAGATACTATCTCTATGGATAATCGCTCGCCAAATGAAATCAAATAGTCTAGGGATTGCGGTGTGACCTCTCCAAGTAATATCATTCCGTGCATTAGGCCCTTTAGCTCATCCAGTATTGCATTTAGCTTTTCAATTAACGCTTTACGTATCACACTGTTTGATATGGTGTCCTTTGCGATCTGCATGTGCTGTTTTGTTAATTTAGATAATATGGAATCTGCCTGCGCGCGATTTTCTTTTTTTATAGATTCAGAAATCTCTAGTAGTTCATCTGTGGTGTCATTAATGGCAGAGCAGACCATCACTATCTGATTTTTCTTGCCGGTGTTTTGGATGAATTTTGCCACGCCCTTGATGTGTTTTGGTGTTGCAAGCGAGGTTCCGCCAAACTTGATTACTAGTCTCATCGGATTTTCTTCTCCAAGTGAGTTTTTTTAACTTTCTACGCGTGGTGCTAGGTAAAAGTGGATTCTGCCCATGTTTGCAACCTTGAATTCAATTCGGAGTGGCTTGGCAGATGAATACTCGCATATTATGGTGCCAGTTGCCGCACCCACTGCTTTGACTATTGGATTTAGGTATTCTAGGCTGTACGTGCCTGTGGACTCTACCTTACATGATATCTCAGTAAGTTCGTCTGGCTGTTTTTGTAGCGATATTAGGACCTCGCCTGAGTCGCCCTTGCCTGAAAACTCGGATTTGTTCTCATCTGTCTTGATTGTAAGATAGTCAGATACGACCTGCACGTCGCCCAGAATTTTATCAAATAGAGTATTTGCCAGGCCAATCTTTGCGTCATATGGAATTTTTGGCAATGGTGTGTCAGTTGCCGAACTCTCAATTAGTCGCATCTTGTATTGCTTGTTTTTGCCAATTATAATCAACAACATGGAATCTGCTATGCTAATTTGGATTGATTCTGATTTTTCCGCCCTTTTGATTAGCTTGGAGAATTCATCGATTCGAACTCCGAACTTTATTGCGCCGTCACATTCGTATTTTTCAAATGCCGAGTTTGGCCAGGAAATGTCAATTAGTGCTACATGGGATGGGTCCATTCCACGAAAGCTGATTCCTTCTGCAGTTACCTCAAATGTGGCCTCTTCTACTAGTGTGGATATTGCAGATAAGATTGCCTTCCATTCATCGGATCCGCTTGTCTTTGCAGAAAACACCATTTAGCTATCTGTCGTGTGGTGCCAGTTAAAGGTTATTTTTTATGAATAGTCGCGCCAAGTGTGCGAACATTTTGAACATCGGTAAAACTGAGTTGTCGGCTCATCTGCAGATCTTGTCTGTAGCATCCACCAAACAGCTTCGTCGTTGCCGCACTTTTCGCATTCCTTTTTGATTGTTGGTAATGTTTCCTTTCCCTCATTTTCTTCAAAAACCGTAAACGACTTGTCCATTTCTGCGGTGGATTTTTTTGTCTCGACTTTGGTAGCTTCAGAATAACCGCATTTAGTGCAGATACCTTTCTTTAACCGCAGGTTGCACTTGGGACAAAATTGCATCTAGACACCCTTGATTTTAGAGTGGATTAGCTGCTTTAGCTCCTGGGCGGATTCTATTGCAGTCTTTGTTGCCTTTTCTACTTCTTTTAGGGGGCTTCCCTTTGAAGAATTGATTCGCATTCTGTATTCTGCAGTCAGTGGGTGTCTAAGAATGACGCCTGCAAAGTCGACTTGGCTGTCCTTGAGCAGTTCGTGCTGGACTATATACAGAGTACCAATGTCGGTGCCCTTTAGCGCCAGTTCTGTCTCTTTTGAGGAGGACTTGACTACTTGAATGTTCATTCTATCGGAAAACCACTTATTGTGGATATAAATCATCGTCAAGCATGGGAAGCGCAACGACCCTTTCAGAAATAATACTAACAGCGGACAAGCCGGAATATTCCACATCGGATGATATTGTGATTCTGGCTTCTTTTCGGATTCAGGGCGATCTGCGAGACGCACTAAATGAAAAAAACTGGACTGAAGCATACAACAAGTTCGATAATCTGTTTAAGCTAAAATATGGAATCAAGGTTACTTCTGGAGGATTTAGAAAAAAGGAACTCAAAGACATTGACACTTATCGTAAGGCATCATTTTTCTGGACTCGCAATCCGAAACTGGTAAACCCGATGAAGGAAAAGCGAGTTTGGGTTCAGGTCGCAAAAAACTTTGAGCCATTCATCAAACTGACAGAGGAAGAGGTAAAATCAGAGCTGCTTGACTTTAATGAAAAAATAACAATCAAGGCATCTGAGTTGGGATCAGGCAAACACAAGATCAGTGCGGAGGCCTGGGTGTCCTGGCAAAAACACCTATGGACTGACTCTGGCGATGCCAAGGGATCATCCAAGGAAATCGAAGTTATAATAAATTAAAAAATTATAAGCAACAAATTTTGGATTACACCATGGCAAAATATGATGGTCTTTTGGGTCAGCCAGTCCTAGAAATAGAGGAACCGGATGCAGAAGGCGGAGTAACCCTGATTTTCAAGGACAATAGATTCTTGTTCATCAAAATTGTTGATGGCAAGATAGATACAATATCTATACCAGAATAATCATTTTGCGGCGTTTTGAATTTCCTGCGTGTCTGAATACTGCCTGAATTTTGCTATTTTGTTGTTCTGTATGGTATAGACATGGACAAAGGGCGCATCGAACTTTTTGTTTGATTTAGAGACAATTTTGTAGGTGCCAAAGACAATCACTTTGTTTTGTATTTCGATGAATTCATCTGTTTTTACGTGAAATTCCGCAAATTTTGCAAACAATTTTGGAAAATAGCCGTCAAAGACGTCTTTCTTTCCAATATGGGTTCCACCATTTGGCATGTTCTTCATTACAGTCCATTCTATGTCATCATGGCATAATTCCAGAAATGCTCGGTCTTGTTTTCCAAATAGTTCATAGAATTTCTTTACTAGATCAGTATCGTTCATGCCTGGTTTTCTGATAATGTATTCAAAACCGTTACTATTGTTTTGTCTTTAGGAATTTTTCATAGCTAGACACAGCTATTTCCTGTGATGTGGACTGGATAGAGCCGGGCCTTTCCTTTCTTACTAGCTCAATTGCCTTTTGTGCTGACATTTTCTGGTATTTTATCAAGTAACTTGCCAAAATTGTTCCAGTCCTACCAATTCCTGCGGCACAGTGAACCATTACTGGCTCACCATTTTTGATTCGCTCTGCGATATAATCAACGGTAGAATCTATCTTGTCAATGTCTGGCGCGGTGAGATCTTCTGTTGGGACATGGAGATATTGTATTCCATCAATCCATGCTTGCGGCAAGCCATATTCCGTCATGGTTACTATGGACTTGACTCCTTGTTTTTGAATCCAGTTTATCTCTTCGATGGTAGTTGGCATGCCGGAACCTGCCAGCTTGCCATCAAGTAGCCATGAAAAGTTTGTAGGGCGTTTTGTTATTTTTCCGTGAATTTTGCGCCAAAGATTTCCAGGTTTGCTCATTTGTTGTTTTGGTAGATTATCGATATTTAGACACTAAGATTTGTTTATATTAGAAAATAACATAACACTACGGTTTTGAACAAAGAAGCAATCCTGTATGAGAAGTTGCCTGACAAAAAGGTGCGCTGTACAGCATGTGCCAGATACTGTGAGATCAAGGACGGCCAAATTGGACTGTGCGGAGTTCGCGGAAACGAAGGAGGTAAGCTGGACCTGTATGTGTATGGTAAGGTAATCACAGGAAATGTAGATCCAATAGAGAAAAAACCAGTCATACACTACATGCCTGGAACTAGGATCTTTTCTATAGCTACTACTGGTTGTAACTGGCTATGCAAGTATTGCCAAAACTATGACATCTCTCAGCGAAGAAAAATCGAAGGCCAAGACTTGACACCTGCCCAAGTAGTGCAGATAGCGCTGGACAATAACTCTCAGGGAATTGCATACACATACAATCAACCTTCTATTTTCATGGAATTTGCGCGTGATTGTGGAGTAGAGGCGCACAAAAAAGGACTGTTTAACATTTTTGTCTCAAACGGCTATGACACACCGCAATCAGTTGCAATGATGGGTGAATTTTTGGATTGCATCACAGTTGATTTCAAGGGAAGCGCCGAGCCGGAATTTACTAGAAAATATGTTGGCGTGCCAGATCCTCAGCCAATCTTTGATACTCTGATTGAAATTCACAACAAGACAAAAATCCACACAGAAATTACTGATCTCATAGTACCACAGGTAGGGGATAGCTTAGAACATGCAAAAAAATTATGCAAATTTTTGTACGATAATTTCGGCCCAGAAATGCCAATTCATTTTCTGAGATTCCATCCTGATTATAAAATGATGGAGTTTCCTCCAACGCCAGTAGAAACCCTAGAAAAACATTATTCCATTGCGAAAAAGGAAGAACTCCAGTACGTGTATTTGGGAAATGTTCCGGGACACAAGTATGAGCATACGTATTGTCCTGGATGCAATGATGTGGCAATTGGTAGATATGGATTTGACATTACATCGTGGAATCTTGATGAGTCCAACAAGTGCAAGACTTGCGGCCACAAAATTCCCATAATAGGACAATTAGACAAGAACTATCACAAAAGCAGATTCCAGTTTGTAGTCTAGAATGCTATTGCTCGAACAGGCGAGCCTGTTGTTCCTTGGAGCTTTAGCGGAAGGGCAACTAGATTGAAATTTACGCTCTTTATCTTGGATAAATTGCAGAGATTTTCCAAAATCAGGACATTTGCCTTGAGCAAAACATGGTGAGCAACATATTTTGTATTGTTTCCAGAATCAATGCTTGGTGAGTCAATTCCTACCAGATTTGTCTTCTTTGATGTCAGATATTTGGAAGCTGATTCGGCCAAGCCGGGATTTGCAAAAAAGTCCTTTCTGGGTTTATCATTCCAACCAGTGGCAAAGACTATGGTGGAATTGTCTGGGATTTTTCCATGTTTTTTCTCAAATTGTATAATGTCGGATTTTGTTATGGAATAATTTGGCTTTGATTGTATTCTGATCAGTATGGCGTTTTGCAAAAATCGTGACGGGTCTAGCTCGTGGATTTTTTTGCCTGACTTGACAAAATGATACGGTGCATCTATATGTGTGCCTGTGTGGGTGCTGAAAAAAATCATCTCTAGATTATAGTCGTCTTGATCCATCGAATCCCATTCTATGAAATGTGGAACAGGTGAGCCGAGAAAGGTAGGAATTTTTTCAGAAATCGGCAGTGTCAGATCATAGACTTTCATGCAAAATTATGGTTGGCACTTTTATTTTTGGATGATCAAAGATGTTAAATAGATCTCGCCCAAAGTACATTCTACATTGCCTATTGCATTCATTTTGTTAAACTCGGATCTGGGGTCTGACCAAGAGATCATAACCAAACTCAAAGAGATGCTAGCAGTAGAAAAGAGCATCAAGTATGAGGTCCAGGGTGTATATGGAATCTATGACATTGTAGTCAAAATCGAGGCTGCAAATGCCGACCTGTTGCGTACAATAATCACAAACAAGATTCGCAAAATAGACAAAGTCCAGTCCACTCTTACCATGATGGTAATAGAAGAACAAGAAAAACTATAGTCGCTTTACCAAATCTACTAGTTTTAGAATATCTGATTCTGTATTGAAAAAGTGCGGCGAGGCACGCACGAGCTTTTGTCCTGATATTTCTCTCACGGCTAAAACCATTCCTTGTCGCTCTAGCTGCTGAACTATTTCTTGGGGGGATTTTCTTGCTATGGAAAAAGAAACAATACTGGTTCGCTTGTTTTGTTCTTCTGGGCCGTACAATGTAAGATCTGGATTTTTTGATAATTCTTCTCTTAGCAGATTTGCTAGGCCAGCTATCCTTTCTCTAATGTTTGTAATTCCAATACTGGACAGAAATGAAATGGAATTGTTCAATCCTACAATGGCTGCAAAGTTTCTAAATCCTCCTTGGAACTTGTCTGGAATATCCTTGTATGCCAGCTTTGTGCCGTCATATATCATTGCAGATTCGCCAGCCAGATTCATTGGATCTAGCATTGAAGCAGAATCCTTTTTGCAAATGAAAACCCCAATTCCCATTGGGCCGCAGAGCCACTTGTAGCCATTAAAGGCTGCAAAGTCTGCACCGGTTTTTGTAAAATCAAATTCTGTGCATCCAACTGTTTGGGCTGCATCCAAAAAGAACGGAATTCCCCGCTCATTGAGAATCTTTCCAATTTCTGGTATTGGTAGTATTGCGCCAGTGTTGTATAGGCCGTGGCTTAGTGCGACTAGTTTTGTGTTTCTGTCCAGTCTTTTTTCCAACTCGCCAATCTCAAAGAAACCATTCTGGTCATGTGGTATGGAGCGAAGCTCGATTTTTTTTGCAAGCCTTAGCCAGGGATAATAGTTTGCGTGATGCTCATGTGTTGTTCCGCGAATCACAACGTTTGCTTCTTTGGGTAATGTCATTCCGTTTGCGACATTGTTGATTCCCTCTGTGACGCTGGATGTGAGGATTACTTCTTCTGGCTTACAGTTTACTAGCTTGGAAATGGTGCCTCGTAATTCATTTGATTTTATTGCTAATAACGAAGCAAAGTCAAGCGAGTCTGGCCCCAAGTCGTTGTATCGCAGGGTAAAGTCAATCATGGCCTTGATTGTATTTAGTGGAATCAGAGACGATGAGGCATTATTGAGATAAACTCGCGAAGACTTAGGAAAAGAACTTGCAATCAGTTCTTGGTCTAAATTCATTCTTATATCACAGAAAGAACTATTGTCTGTTGCATAAAAACCAACGATCTCTAAGCACAGAAAAAATCCAAAAACTTGTCTTTGAACAAAACCTTTCTTCCATAACATTTGATGATGCAATAACCAAGACGTATTTTTTTCACAAGCTGACTTATCTGATGGATACTCCTGTTCTGTATGTCGATTTTGATTTGTTGTATAGTGGATACCTAGCTGCAAATATTCTGCCACAGAATGAAAACGTGGAATTGTACACACCAAAGGAAGACTGGAAGGATATTTTTGCGCAAATCATGGACAAGATTTCCACAAAAAGACATCTGGTGATAATAGATTCGCTAAACGGATTCTTTACCACACTAGTTGAGAACAAGGAATCTGGCAGGATCATCAACAGTGTCTTGGTGTTGCTAGCTAGTGCTGCACAAAAGGCATACTCGGCTGTATTGTTTGGAAGCACTGCAAAGCTCAAAGAAGATGGATGGGTCTTGCCAGGCCTTGGAAGAAAAATTGTACAAATTCAGAAAATGAATTTTCTTGCGATTCAGCAAAAAAATGAAACACTAAATCTTGTATCACTGAATAATGACAATTCTGTAAAATTAGTAATACCACTTGACAATCTTGATTTGGTGTAGATGCGATCAAAAATTATAACAGCGTTAAAGTTTCTCTAACGCCGTTATAATTCGAACTTTTTAGGGAAATTATATTAAGATCCAAAAGGTAAGAAATTCGATTAAAATGCCAGTAGCAATTTTACCAGACATTGGTGAACAGATGTGCATTGGATGCGCACTATGCGTTGAAATCTGCACTTCACTGGGACCAGATGTACTCAGAGTAAAACCAGTCGAAGGCTGGAAAAGAGGTAAGGCATTTGTCTTTTACCCAGAGAGATGCATCTCCGACGGAGCATGCATTGGCGTTTGCCCAACAAAGGCAATCTTCTGGATGAGACCAATGGACTTCACAGTAGGTCAACCAGTTCCTCTATACAAAAACTCAGTCTTCGTTAAGGGCTGGACTGAACTTATCGATTAAGCTCAGTCATCAAAATTTCTTTTTACTATTACCTTCTAGTGGATACTAGTAATGAAATCAGTCACGGAATCCTGTGTTATACCGCAACCAAAGGAGGTCATCTTTGATTTTCTAGCCAATTTTGAGAACATGCCAAAATGGAGCACCAAATTCATACAAAGCATCAAGACAATTAATGGAAAAAACAAGGCAGTAACTCCACTTGGAGAGGTCTTTGTCAGAATTGACTCGGATACAAAGTCTGGCGTAATTGATATTTTTGCAGGACCTACAGAAGACCAGATGAGTCCTGCATTTATGAGAGTAATTTCGTTTTCTAGCAATTCATGTGGCATTACATTTACTTTTTTCCAATGGGATACCACCACTGATCAAATGTGGGAAATGTTTTGCGACTGGATAAAAATAGAAATAGGAAATATCAAAAAATTATTTTCCTAAGCAACCACTGGGAGAGATGGCTTCGTCTTTACCTTGCTTGCGGCATCGACTAAGTCTTGTTGCGTTATCTTGATTTCCTTAACTGACTTTGTCTGGCCTCCAACATGACGTCGTAATGCAGCAATTGCTGCTCTGTTACACACTGCAGCTAGCTCTGCTCCAGAATATCCATCGGTGAGCTCGACTATTTTTCCAAGGTCAACTTCCTTGTCTAGTGGTTTTTTCTTTGTGTGGATTTGCAAGATGTGTAGTCTGCCCTTTGCGTCTGGCTTTGGCACTTCTATAATTCTGTCAAATCTTCCTGGTCGAAGTAATGCCTCATCTACAATATCGAGCCTGTTTGTGGCGCCAATGATTAACACATCATTTAGCTCCTCAAGACCATCGATTTCTGTAAGAATCTGTGACACTACATTTTCTGATACATGTGTCGAGTCGCCTCCACTACGTCTTGGAACCAAAGCATCTATCTCATCAAAGAAAATGATGCATGGAGCTGCCTGTCTTGCTTTTCGGAAAATCTCTCTGACTCCTTTTTCGGATTCTCCGACCCATTTTGATAATAGCTCCGGTCCTTTGACTGAGATAAAGTTGGATTCTGTCATCTTTGCTAGTGCCTTTGCGATCAAGGTCTTGCCTGTTCCTGGAGGACCATGCAATAGAATTCCCTTCGGTGTGGCAACATCGACGTATTCGAATGCCTCCTTATGCTTTAATGGCCATTCTACTGCTTCCTTGAGTTCTTCTTTTAGTGTGTCCAGTCCTCCTACGTCATCCCATGTTACATTTGGAATTTGTACTAGGACTTCGCGCAATGCTGACGGCCTTACTTCCTTGAGGGCTTCCTTGAAATCATCCTCACTTATTTTGATTTTCTGCAAGATTTCTGTAGATATCTTTTCCTGCTGTAGGTCAATGTCAGGCAGAATTCTTCGCAAAGATCGCATTGCAGCTTCTTTTGCTAGTGATTCTAGGTCTGCACCTACAAAGCCATGAGTTACTCGTGCAAATTGTTTTAGCTCGATTTTCTCATCTACTGGCATTCCGCGTGTGTGAATTTGCAGAATTTCCAGTCTGCCTTCCTCGTCTGGAATTCCAATTTCGATTTCTCTGTCAAATCTTCCCGGTCTTCGCAATGCTGGATCAATGGAATCTG
This sequence comes from uncultured Candidatus Nitrosotenuis sp., assembly GCA_964470325.1. Taxonomy (GTDB): domain Archaea; phylum Thermoproteota; class Nitrososphaeria; order Nitrososphaerales; family Nitrosopumilaceae; genus Nitrosotenuis. The sequence continues at coordinate 54,982 of CAYYBJ010000001.1, forward strand.
GCCTATTTGTTGCAGCAATGACTACTACCTTGCCTCTGGCTTTCATGCCATCCATCAAAGTTAGAAGCTGGGATACGATTCTCTTTTCTACTTCACCTGTTACTTCGTCTCGCTTTGGAGCAATAGAATCGATTTCATCGATGAATATTATACTTGGAGTGTTCTCTTCGGCTTGCTTGAATATCTCTCGGAGACGTTCTTCGGATTCGCCATAGTATTTGCCCATTATTTCAGGACCAGAAATGGCTGTAAAGTGCGAGTTTGTCTCGCCTGCGACTGCTTTGGCTAGTAAGGTCTTGCCTGTTCCTGGAGGGCCGTACAAAAGTACACCTTTTGGCGCCTCTATACCTAGCTTTTCAAATAGTTCTGGGTGTCGCATTGGCAATTCCACCATTTCGCGTATCTTTTGGACCTCTTTTTTGAGTCCGCCTAGATCATCATAGGTAATTCTTGGAATGGAATTATCCACCGCCTTTGTCATTGAGCCTAATTTGAACACGGTCTTTGGGGTAACAATTACAGGTTTTTGGGGGGTCGTGGATGTAACAATTAGTTGGGTTTTTCCTCCCAAAGACGTGTTCACTATAATGGTGTCGCCTGTAGTAAAGACATGACCTTCATACAATGTAGACATGTATTCCTGAAGGCCTTCTACAGAGATCTTCTCGATTGGGGATAGTGTAATGGATTGGGCTTCGGCGGAATCTACAATCTTTAGTGTTGCCTTTTCACCAATTCCTGCACCAATGTTGTGTCTTGTTAGGCCATCAATTCTGATTATGCCGGATCCGTAATCTTCGGATGGGCCTGGCCAAATCTTGACGTGGGATTTCTTGTTTGCAGTGATTTCTATGATTTGTCCTGTCTGCCATTTGTTTTCCTTGACTATCTTTGGATCGATTACTCCGAGGCCCTTACCAACATGGCGCTGGGCTGTTTCTTCAATTTTTAATGTAATTTCGTTCATTATATCACCATAAAAAAAGGAGGGAGGATTAGTTTACCTCCACAGTCTTGCCTTTTGGTTTGTCCTCGCTTTTTAGCCTGAACTGAACTTCCAGAATTCCGTTTGTGTATGTAGCCTTTACAGAGTCTGCATCAACTTTTCTTTTGATTGGAACTCTTCCATGGTACTTTTTATCACCATGTTCTGCGTCTACATTTACCACGTTTCCTTCAACTACCACCTTGATGTCCTTTTTCTCAACGCCAGGCATTTCTGCAACTAGCTTGAGCTGGCCTTCTTTTTCATCTACTATGGTGTCAATTAGTGGCTCTCTTGTTTCTGCAGTTGGGAGCAAACCAGGTCTGATATTTCCGTATTCTTGTATTTGCGGCTTGCCGTCTGGGCCAACGGTCATGGAATAACCGTAATAGAATGGTCCGTAGGTTTTGCCACCTTGTGATCTGACATTCTCAAAGACATCGTCAAAATCCATGAAAGATCTTGACATCCTCTTGAAGATTCTGTCAAATTCGTCATCAAAGAACATTTGTCATAACACCCATAAGTATGTAATAGTTATGACATTATATAAATATTTAGTTATTTTGTATGAGCTATGACATAAGGCTCTTATATATGACATCATATAAGAATGTCATGCGAACAAGTAACCTTTCCGTTCCTGAAGTTGTGCGTGAAATCATCACAAGGAACAGGTCAATTTATGATTGTATGAAGATGGATGTGATAAACTACACAGCACTTGCTGTCAAGATTCAACCCGATGTGGAGCGACAGCTAGGCAATTCTGTTAATCTCAATACAATAGTAGTTGCAATCAAGCGATATGCCGATTCGTTTTTGGAAAAAGAAGACATCAAAACAGAATCTGTTCTAAAAAATGCCAGACTGTCATTGACTGACGGAATTCTGGACATAAAATTTTCAACCAACGACATGGATAAAAAAGAGACCGCATCATTACTGGATAAATTTGAGCAATATGATTCCGATTACGAGTTTTTCAGAATGGCAGATTCTACATTTCGTGTCCTAACAGAAGATCTGGCAGACATTAGGCGAGTGTTTGAGTCATTTCCAACTACCAAGAACTTTTTCAGCACAGGCTTGGCAAAAATTGAGATTCGCATTCCGCAGGAACAAAACCGATCTGATGTGGTATCATATGTGGCAGAGATCTTGCACAACAATGGTGTAGAACTACAAAACGCCTTTTTCTCACAGGACAATATCATACTGGTTTTACGAGAAGAAGATGCGTCCAAAGCATACGAAGTTTTGCGAGCAGAAATCTCTAGATAACTAGATTCCCGAAGTCTCGGCCTTGGAGATTTCCAAGTAGACCTTGTCGCCAACAGAGAGTCCTAGTTCCTTGTATTCTCTCATATCCAGCTTCATGCTAGTCATATTTCCTGGCATTCCAAATCCTCCACCACCAAGCATCTTGTTTAGTGATTTCATCATGTCATCCATGTTTGTAAATCCCATTACGCCAGATCCTCCACCGTATGGAGACTGGGGAAATCCTTGGCTTTCCTTAAAGTCCTTTGTTGCCTGCAGTGAAACCACGACATATGGTGCGCCATCTGGAGAGGCGTCAATTCTTACTACGACATATTCCTTTTTCATGTGATTTTTGTGCGTGTTTTTGCGATATTTTACTTTAACTGGCGTCAAAATTTACAAAAATCGTATATGATTTTGGTAATCAAACGTTATATCGGCTGTTTTTGGAGTAATTAGGTGACGCACAAGAGAATCCTGGTTTTAGGGGGGGGATTTGCTGGAGTAGAGTGCACTGAAAAGCTTGAATCGTATTTCAAGCGAGACCCTGAAGTAAAAATTGACTTGGTATCTGAGGACAATTTTCTCTTGTTTACGCCGATGCTTCCGCAGGTAGCGTCTGGCATGATTGAAACAAGGCACATTGTAATTCCAATTAGGGCAATAATCAAAAAGGCGACATTTCATGAGGGCAAGGTCAAAAACATAGATCCGTACGGAAAACGCGTAACACTTTACGGTACCAACGAAAAAAGAGGCACCTCACTGGAATACGATTATCTGGTAGTGGCACTTGGAAGCCAGACTAACTTCTTTGGCAACCAAACAGTAGAGAACCATGCCTATACCATGAAGACGCTAAATGATGCCGTAGTCTTGCGAAA
>CAYYBJ010000002.1:0-53459 GCA_964470325.1 uncultured Candidatus Nitrosotenuis sp.
TGCAGAAATACTAGTACCAACTGGCTCTGCATTGACCATAGAAAGACAAGTACCACTTATATCAAATCAAGTCGTTAACTTGGGATAATTCATCATTGATCTAATCCTTGTCAGTGTTTGATCATCCTGATCACACTCTAGGATATACCATTATACCATAATACAAAACCAATGAACCTTATTAGAAAAGGACACAGACAATCCCATCGAGGAGTCATAGGCGTAGAATCCGCAATTGTTATGATTGCATTTGTAATCGTGGCAGCGGCCTTAGCTTTTGTCGTTCTCAACATGGGTTTCTCTACAACACAAAGAGCAAAGACTGCTATCGTGTCTAGTCTGGACGAATCTAGCAGCGCGTTGGAAATTGCAGGTAAAGTAACCGGAGCAGGTGACATATCACCGACCGGTAAGATTAATGTGACTGCAGTTCCATTAAAAGTCGCTTCTGGTGGTAACGCAGTTAACTTGGGCAATACTACAATGGCTGTCAAATACTTTAGCAACACGGTAGAATATGATAACATCATGACTGGTGTATTGTCGAGCGGTACTTACTCTAATCTTACTACCGCAATGGAAGCAGCTGCACAAGCAGGTCATCTAAACGTAAATCCAATTACTAGTAACACCGCAGCAGATGCTACTTCAGCAGTGATTTATTTTGCTGTGAATCTGAACAACAACAGCATCTTGGATCAAGGCGAGCACGCGGTACTTGCCGTAGTACACAAAGGAAGCGAAAGACCAACAGCATTAGATACCATCAAAGTTGAAGTCATTGTTCCTACTGGATCACCGCTCACAGTTGAGAGACTTGTTCCAAACATTACTACATCCGTAGTAGATCTTGGATAATCCTCTGATTTCCAAGAATACACTATTTTTCTTATTCATGTTTTCAATTTGAACAGATTCAGATTTTTAATTTAATAAAAAATCACTAGACAATGCTAAAGCGTTTTAATGCCATAATGATTAGCATGACCGCTACAATGTTACTAATACTAGCGTTTGTAGTGATTAACAATTCACAAGCGGAACCAACCGTTCCAGAAAATGAATTTACTGCCTATACAGAAACAAAGCTACCAGAACTAGAATTCTATCAAAACTATGATGAACTGAGATCTGATGGCAAAACAGCGGTGGTTTATCCAATTTTTACGCAAAGTGCGTATGATTGGGGCGGATTTCATGACTATTATTCTGGCTATTGTGATTCTTGTACTAATACGAAACTTCAGCATGTTTATGAGAAGACGTTTTCGGCAAGTGGTAATGGCTTTAGAATACTGGAATTTCTTGGCTACCAAGCAATAGATGACATTGATATTGATACAAATCCAGCAATTCTGAATCAGTTTGACAAGATCGTATTATTGCATAATGAATTTGTGACAAAGAAGGAATTTGATGCCATCATGCAACATTCAAACGTAGTTTATTTATATCCAAATGCTTTGACATCACAGATCACAGTGGATTATGCAACCAATTCCATCTCACTTGTACGTGGGCCATCATATCCAACCCCTGATGTAAAAAATGGATTTAATTGGAATGCTGCCAACTCCGAACACGAGAAAGACTGGAATTGTAATTCTTGGAGTTTTCACAAAGTAAGTAATGGTTACATGTTGGACTGTTATCCGGAGACATTTCTGCCAAACAATGGATATGAAATGTTAAAGGCGCTCAAGACTCTGAGTTAGTAATTCTATTTCCAAACAACACTATGTTTGATCATCCTGATCACACTCTAGGATATACCATTATACCATAATACAAAACCAATGAACCTTATTAGAAAAGGACACAGACAATCCCATCGAGGAGTCATAGGCGTAGAATCCGCAATTGTTATGATTGCATTTGTAATCGTGGCAGCGGCCTTAGCTTTTGTCGTTCTCAACATGGGTTTCTCTACAACACAAAAGGCAAAGACAACAATTGCATCTAGTCTAGGTGAGGCATCAAGCGCCCTAGAAGTTGCAGGTAAAGTCACAGCTAGTGGCAACACAACCTCAGCAATACTAGAGGTAGTCGGAATTCCAATCAAAGTTGCTTCTGGCGGAGAATCTGTCAACCTAGCACCAGGCACTGCAGCAGTCAAGTACCTAAGTAACACTGTCACATATGACAACATTTACGCAGGAACACTGACCGCAGATGCTGACGGTGATGATGATGTATCCGGCGAATGGGCATCACTAGAGCTGGCAACAGATGACGCAGCAGATGGAGACTTGTATATCGACGAAGATCCGTTCGATTCAACTGGAGTCCCAACAAGCACCAAGGCATTCATCTACTGGACACAAAACTCCAACAACAACGACATCCTAGACCAGGGTGAACACGCAGTATTGGCAATTGCTTACAAGACTGCCGACAGACCATCAGCACTAGACAAGATCCGTGCAGAAATACTAGTACCAACTGGCTCTGCATTGACCATAGAAAGACAAGTACCATCGGTAACAACCTCAGTTGTAGATCTCGGATAGTTGCAGGAGTGTTCTTATGATCGCTCCCAGCAATCTTTTTTCTTTTTTAACTAAGACACTGACTAGTATTAATTCAGGATTTAGGATGTTTTTGGCAGGAAGCATAGTGGGAATCTATACTCTGGTTTTGTATGAGGCATTTCCGCAATATCTATTTGAGCTGGAAAATTCACTGCTTTACTTTGTTGTACCAGTATCTGTTATTGTATCTATATTGGTAGCAGTGCCAAAATTCTTGTCAGGCGGTGCAGCACCAAAGGCACAAGTCTCACAAGAAGATCCATTGCTAAGTGAATTACTTGGCGAGCCAGTACAGGCAACATCTACAGTTCAGACAGACACTACACAAGAACCAGTTGTTGAGACAGGAAAAATCGGAGGTGCGAATGCAGAACTAGATGCATTATTGGCTGGCGGTCCATCTGCACCGGTCAGTGATACCGTAACTACCGAAGTCCAAGCAACACCAACTGTAGTGTCAGGATTTGATGAAAACAGAATTAGAGAGCTAATTGATCAAAAATTCGAGCCAGTGGAAAAAGATCTTACTACCTTCAAAAAGGATCTCAACAAAATCAAAGAAGACATGAAGGTAACAAAGGAAAGTGTCGACACACTAACCGAGTCTTTTGAGGGAACCCTAACTGACATGAAGGCATTCCAGGCAGAAATATCAAACCCACTTAACTTTATGAGAAAATACTTTGAAGCACTAGACCTTACCAACCTATCTGATCCATCCTTGCCTCTAAAGCAGGGAATTTTGCAGGGAAATGCGCCACAAGTCCCGCCACAAATGATGCAACAACCAATACAACAGCAAATCATTCCACCACAAACACAACAAATCCCAATAATGATTCCTGCAGGGGGAATTTCACAATCAGCATCTCCAACCCCTAGTCCTACCGCTGTAGTACGAGGAAGTGAGATGGACAATCTAATCAAAGGAACAGACTTGGATAATCCAATGAATTCCATGATGAAGCCGCTCTTCTCTGGCAATCTATCCGTTGCAAACATGATGGCAATAGTGGAATTGGTAGGTGAAATGTTTGCAGAAAAAGGCGAGGATTGTATCGACTTGCTAGTCGAACAGTGCAAGCTCATGGGCCTCAAATCAGAAGACGAGCACACCATCTATAACATCATTGACATGCTCAAAAACTCTAACATGTCTACTGAGGACGCCATATCACAATTATACAAATTTGCAAAAATTGTTGGTCTTAACGACAAGGAATCTGACGCATACTACGCACGACTAAATGCAAAATCCAAACGAGAGAGGAGCGATTAATTTATGGCATCAAGTGTAATGACAGAGGCGATTCTAATTATTGCGTCTATTGTTGTGGCTACAAGCATTGCAGGTGTGGTAATGTCACAAGTTGGAACATTCGAGTCTACATTTACTGCAACATCAGAGGCGCAGAAAAATGAAATGCTCACAAAACTCAAGATAATTCATGTAATGCGAAACACCACTGCATCACCACCAACACTGGAAATTTGGACTAAAAACATTGGAATTGATCCCATTACAACACCAACATCCATTGATGTATACTTTGGCGAGTCTGGTTCTGCACAAAGAATTCCATACAGCGCATCTGGTGGAGAAGACACATGGAAGTTCCAATCCCTTCCAACCGTGATTCAAAAAATGGACACATTTCAGATCAAAATCACAGACAGCCAGCTTACCTCTAGCAAGACCTATATCGTTAGGGTAACTGCGCCAAACGGTGTCTATTCCGATTATGTTCTTTCAACTTGATGGAGATGACAAATGGGCCTAAGCGTAGCAATAGCGGGTGGGATAGTCATGTTTTCCCTAGTGTACATACTGCTGATGTTGCCTGGAGTAGTGGATCAAACCACATCAATTACCAAGGCATCATCTTCAATATCTGATGTGGAAAATTCCATACTAAAGACAAACATTGCAATGAGCGCATTTTCTGGAACTGCCGCCTCAGACACAATGGACTTTACCATAACTAGCTCTGGAACAGAAAAGCTCTGGAATTATGAAAAATTCAGCCTAATTGTCACATATCCTATTGCTGGTAGTACAAACAAGACAGAGTCCTTTACGTATCAGAGCGGTGCTTGTGCAACTCCGGCTGCAGGCAAGTGGTGTGTCGTATCGATGTCTAGCGATAACTTTGATCCCAATATTCTAAACACAAACGAGGCATTAAACGGCAGACTGACATCTACCATAGATCTGAATACTGGTACTGCATATGCTACAATATCTACTGATATCGGAGTTACTGCTAGTCGAACTGGAACAATATCCTAATTTTTGTTGTTTCGTTCGAAAAGACCAAACACCATCTTATATCAAATTTTTCTTCACAAATTTTTGTTGAATCTAGTAGTTGCCTATTTTATAAAATGGAGGAAAAATGACAGAGATAATTCCATGTACTAACGAAGAAGTCGACAGACAGTTTGGCGGAGGAATCCCGTTTCCTACACTAATGCTAATTGAGGGAGATCATGGAACAGGCAAATCCGCACTGGCAGCCCAATTCATGAAGGGGTTTTTGCACTCTGACAAAAAAATTCTCTGTGTCACGGAAAACACCGTCAAAGAATACATTGAAAACATGAAATCTATAACATTTAATTTCTCTACTGCATTTTTGCGAAACCGCCTAACTATAATGCCACTACACATGTATGGCGTCCAGTGGAACAAGGAACAATCCGCGTATTTGCTACCTGTGGTTGGCAAATATATTGGCAACAGCTTCAAAGAACACAATTGCGTCGTAATTGACTCGCTATCGTTATTGACAATGTTCTCTGATGCCAGCAGAATCTTGGAATTTTTCACCCAATGCAAGTATTTGGTTGCACGCGGCATGAGTATCATAATAACAATACATCCAGAAGACATTCCGCCAGATCTTCGAATGCGAGTAAAAGGCGGTGTGGATGTCTACCTGAAGCTTGGCTCTACCAATATTGGTGGTAAGGACGTCAAGACCCTAAAGATTGTCAAACTAATTGGCTCTAAGGAAAACACCGACTCTGGATTTGCCTTTGAAGTGGACATGACCTTTGGAATAAAGATCGTCCCAATCTCAATGGCAAACGCATAAGGAGAATAGGCAATGCCTTTTGACTTTGCCCAAGTAAAGGATGCGCGCTTCATTGAGGAGCTCAAAAAATCACCTCATCTGCTAAACTATATCGATGTGTATACCTCTAGAGGAAATCCTCTTCCTCTATTTACAGAGGCATTACAGGCAGAACACAAAAAACTCAAGGAACCAAACCTAGTCTATCCAGTCACAGACACTACTTATATCCACATCAATCCACACACCAGCGCCGACGATGGCTACATGGAATATGTGATAGTAGAGCCAGACCCACCAGAGAGAAAGGTTATGGAAATTGCAGACAAGATGTTTGCTATTCGCTCAGCCGATATGATTCCTCCAGCAGAAATAACTGAACGATTCAACATGATAGAGAATTATCTAAAGACCAACACTACTATATCGGAGACACCTGTTGACTATAACACGCTAGGTGATGTCTACAAACTACAGACGCTTCCAGTGTACAAAAACGATTGGACTGGTCTGCGATACCATTTTCTGCAAAAAAGAGCAGGAACTGGAATCTTGGATCCATTTCTGTCAGACTCTAACCTAGAAGATATCTCAATTATTGGTGCAGGGAACGTCTATGTTATCCACAAGTCTTTTGGTGCGCTAAAGTGCCCCCTGTTCTTGGGTGTCGAAGAAATTGACGAGCTTATAATATCAATGTCGGAGCAATTTGGAAAAACTGTTTCACATGCCAAGCCAGTAATAGATGCGGTGCTTCCGGATGGGTCCAGAATTAACATTGTGTTTGGCAAAGACATCTCCAGAAAAGGCACAAACGCAACAATAAGAAAGTTTGCAAGCACACCTCTGTCCATCACCCAAGTCCTAACATCAAAGGCACTTGATTTCAGAGAGGCAGCATACATGTGGATGATGTTAGCTGAAGGAATGAGTGTCTTTATCAACGGAGAAACTGCATCTGGCAAAACCACCACACTCATGGCACTTACTGCCTTTATTCCATCAAACTGGAAAATTGTAACAATAGAGGATACCCCTGAGCTTACACTGCCTCACTCTAACTGGATCACAGAGCAAACCAGAGACACTGGAAATGAACAATCATCTGTTACAATGTTTGACCTGCTAAAGGCGGCATTAAGACAGCGTCCAAACTATATCTTTGTGGGAGAAATCAGAGGAGCAGAAGCAAACATTGCATTTCAGGCTATGCAGACTGGTCACCCAGTGGTGTCTACTTTTCACGCAGCAAACATGACTGCTTTGATTCAAAGAATTACCAACCCGCCAATGCTAATCCCAAAGACAAACGTGGAAAACCTCAACATTGGCCTATTCCAGGGAGCAGTCCAAGGACCTGGCGGAAAAAGAGTAAGACGTGTCTTATCCATTAACGAAATCCTAGGATACAATGCAGAAGGTGGAAACATCATGTTCATTCCTGTGTTTAATTGGGATCCTGGAACAGATGAGGTAAAATTCAGAGGAAAAGGCTCTAGCGCTCTATTTGTGCAAAAGGTATTGGAAAAGCGAGGCATGCACAAAAAAGACGAAGGCCTCCTATACGAAGAACTGGAGCTGCGCGCAAAAATATTGCAAAAAATGATGGAAAAGAGAATCTTTAACTTTTATGATGTGTTTGATTCCATTTCTCACTGCAGAGAAATTGGTCTAGAGGCATTCTACAAGGAACTTGATACACTATGATACAGATTCCGCTATTCAAGAATCTCTCGTTATCTAATATACAAAAAACCGATGAAAAGTTTGTTTATTTTGTGGCCTTTATGTACAGCATTTCTACTGGTGAGGTAGGCGGAATTGATCTAATCAAGACAGCACGAGAAACAAACTATGGCAAATACACAGCAGCATTCAAAGAAGTATACCAGCTTGGAATAGGTTGGGGGTATGGAATATCAAAATCACTGGAGATGATTGCGGATAAGGTCTCGACTGACAAGGCAGACCAGCTAAAGCAAATACTGATGAAGCTTGCACAGGTCATAAGACTTGGTGACTCGCTCAAGATATTTCTGGCAGAGGAAATCAAGGGAACACTAGTTAACTATAGTATCGTATATGAGAGAAAGCTGGAAAACCAAAAGCTATTCCTAGAAATGTTCTATACATTAATGTCAACTGCGGCATTTATGATTGCTGCAAACTCTATTATGAGTATGCTCATGGGCCAGGAAAACTCGGAGCAAATCCTACTAATGTCGTTTATTGGCGTGGCCGCAAGCATGAGTGCATTTGTGTTTATGATGTATGTAATGTTCCCGCGAGACAAGCTTGGTTATGCAAGTGCTGACGATGACCTTAAATTCCGACTCAAAGTCTACATGACAGTAGGCGCTGGCGTTGGAATTGGTGCAGTATTTGCAGTCACCCAAATCGTACCACTTACAATAGCAGTCGGCATTGCAGGAGCTCCACTGATCTATCCAGGACTGATTGCAAGAAAAATGGAGCAAAAAATTAAACATCTAAATGATTGGTATCCGCAGTTCATCAGGCACTTTGGTGAGATCTATGCGACAGTGGGCTCTGTTGGTGGTGCGCTAGAGGCTGTGCTTCGAAGCGACTTTGGACCTCTCCAGGAAAAAATCCAGAGATTCAAAAACAGAATCAGGCACAGAATTGAGCAAAAAGTGGCATTTGAGCTAATGTCTCGCGATACTGGCAGCGAAATAATTGCAAACGGAAACGAAGTAATCTCTTATGCAATGGACAAGGGTGGCAACCTAAACATTGCCGGCAACCAAGTATCCGAGATTACAACCAAAATCAACGAACTTCGCGCAAAGCGTACCCAGACAGCAAAGACCTTCGAAACCATCATCATAGTATTGCATGCACTAACTTTGGCAGTATTTGGCTTGATGAACAAGCTAACTGGAATCTTCTTTGAGCTTGTAAACACAGTTGATGTCTCTAATGATACCCTAAGCCTTACACCAATCGATCCGCAGTTCATGGCATTAATGATGCCTGCAATGATAATAATGACGTCGGTAATTTCTGCTATGGCGCTAAAGGTAGCTCAGGGCGGCCTCTACAAAACCGTCTTTTACCATGTAGCAATACTGATGGTGATTGGCTCTGTTGTAATGTTTGTAATGGATGCCTTACTATCGGATTACTTGGCAACACACGTATTGGACTTTGTCAAGCCAGAGGTCTAGTCCTGTACGGGCAAATCAAACACACAGCATTCTATAACATTTGTCGCAAGAAATGGTATGATGAGCACCCAGGTAGCTTCTGCTGATACCATTCAGGTAGTATCTTTTATGCTACAAAACCAGGCAGGTAAAAAGGAGGACTATGCCATTCCAATAGAACAGGTACGTGAAATTCGTGCAGTTGAAAAAATAACCCGGGTGCCAAAATCGGAATCCCATGTAAAGGGAATAATGAATTTGCGCGGCCTCATCATACCTGTAATTGATGTAAAGGAAAAACTTGGCCTAGGAACACAAAACACCAGCACAACAAAGCAGAGAATTTTGGTAACAACAATTGCAGACTCTCTTACTGGACTGCTAGTAGACGAGGTAGACCAAGTAATGAGAATTCAGATCAAGGACATTGACTCTACACCACAAGCAATCTCAGAATCACACCACTACATCCGAGGAATTGCAAAACTTGATCAAAGACTGATAATGCTACTTGATGCCCAAATACTGCTCCTGGGCAAAAAGGAAGAAAATCCAGAAAAACAAGAACAAAAAACGCAAGTAAAGCTACAAACGGAAATGAAACAAGTAGAGGAATCAAACCAAACAATCAATGACATTCCTCCAGAACTTGCAGCCGTGTTTGCAGAAGACGAGCAAGGAATAGCACCTGCCCAAATAATTCGAGAAGATACATCGTAGATTTGCCAGCCTGGCACCGATCTTGATGCCAAAATTCCTTGATGCTTAAAGCAACTTGGGCTGTTTGGCATCACATGTCGTACAAGATGCCAAATCTAGGGGAAATTTATGACAAAATAGATTCTGAGAAAACTCCTATGAGCCAAGAGGACGGCTATCTGTGGGGCCTTGACTATCTCAAGGACATACAAAGGCAACTTTTGAGGCTAGAAAAGAAAGCACTGGAGAAAAACAACCCAATGCTGTACCAAAACGTTCTCCTCTCAATGCAGCGCTCTAAGGAAGCCATATCAGAGCTAGAGGACAAAATCAGACATCTACGAAAGTAGTACTGAACAGATCCATGACTTTTGTCTGATCACCACAAACACACTTGATGATATATCGACATTTGAGTTGACCTCATTAATGCAACCTAGATTGATCAGCCCTAGCTTTATGAATAATACAAGGATGTGCGGGTCTTGCTAGCCACATCAGTTTCTCAGATTAATGTTCTAATAATTAATGACTCGGCATACATGAGTAGACTTCTAAAGGATCTTGTATCTAGTGAGACAATTCATGTAATGGACATTGCGCGGGATGGACTAGAGGGCTTGCGCAAAATAGCACTGCACAAACCGGATGTAATTTTGCTTGATCTGGAAATGCCGAGAATGGATGGTGTCACATTTATCGAAGAAATGGTAAAGAAAGGAACACTAATTCCAACAATACTAGTTAGCAGCTTCAGTCAGGATGGCGCAAAAATTGTCTTGGATGCACTAGAAAACGGTGCAATTGACTTTGTTCCAATACCTCAGGTAAACCCAGACGGAACAAGCCAACTAAAGGAAACTCTGATATCAAAAATCACCGGAGCAGCAAAATGCGATCCGTACAAACTTGTAGTTGAAAAAATTGGCAGCCTTAGGCCAAAAAGAAAGGGAATTGTATCGTCCCAGGCAGCATCAATAGTAGTTACAATAGCGTCATCTACTGGCGGACCAAACATTGTCCAAAAGATTCTCTCGGGATTTCCAGCAGACATTTGCGCAGGAATACTCGTAGTCCAGCACATGCCAAAGGGATTTACGGAAAAATTTGCAGAAAGACTAGACGAGGCATGTGAAATAACAGTAAAAGAGGCAAAGGAAGGCGACCTTATCACACAAGGAGTGGCACTTGTGGCGCCCGGAGACTTGCATATGGAAGTCGATCCCAACCTCAAAATCAAGCTGGTAAATGGTCCAAAGCGTTTTGGAGTGAGACCTGAGGCAAACATCACCATGATTTCCGCATCGGAATTCTTTGGCGCAAACACAATTGGTGTCACACTTACTGGAATGGGTCATGACGGCGCATTTGGGATGAAGACCATAAAACGCAGAGGCGGCAAGACCTTTGCGCAGGACGAAAAGTCATCAGTGGTGTTTGGCATGGCAAAGGCAGCAGTGGAGCTAAATGCCGTAGACCAGCTTTTGCCGCCGGAAAAAATTGCAGGTGCTGTACTAGAGGAGGTAAACAAGCTTGTCGCAAAATAGCTATAGGGAGATGTATGTCTCCGAAGCACTAGAACACGTAGAGACAATCAATGAAACCCTGCTAAAACTAGAGGAAGAACCGGAAAAGCGTGATTATTTAGATCTGATATTTCGCTCTGCCCACACAGTCAAGGGTATGTCGGCTACCATGGGATATGATGATACCAGAGAATTGTGCAAAAACATTGAGAACATTTTTGATAATATCCGAAAAGGACAGGCAAAACTGACGCCAAATCTTGCCAGTGCTCTCTTCAAGTGCATTGATTTGTTGCGCGAAATGATTGCAGATGACAAAAAGAAAGTTGACCTCAAGCCATGCCTAGAAATGCTTGAAAAGCCAGATCAAATCAAGCACACTGCAAGCGAAGCCGCAGTAAATACCGCCAAATCCCCAACAATTCGAGTCAAAATGTCTGATCTGGATTCTTTGGTAAATTCGGTAGGCGAGCTGGTAATATCCAAAATGCGACTAGAGCAGACCCTTAGCAAAAACTCAGACGAGTCGCATCAAGTAATGATGGAGCTGGACAGGCTGGTAACTGATCTACAATACCAGTCAATGAAATTGCGTTTAGTTCCAATTGATCAGGTCTTTAGCAGATTCACAAGACTAGTCCGGGATACATCGGCATCCTTGGGCAAGCAGGTAAACCTAGTCATGGAAAGCTCTGGAATTGAACTTGACAGAACAGTCCTTGATGCAATCACTGATCCGCTCTTGCATATTCTACGAAATTGCGTCGACCATGGCCTAGAGCCACCACAAGAAAGAGCAGAGGCAGGTAAAAACCCAACTGGCATCATCAAACTGACTGCATACGGAGTGGGAGATCAGGTTGCCATAAAAATAGAGGATGATGGCCGCGGAATCAACCTAGACAGGCTAAAAGCAAAGGCAATCGAAAAGGGCCTTCTCACAGAAGACCAAGCAATAAAGCTCTCAGACGAAGAGGCAATCAACCTGCTTGGCACACCAGGATTGTCCACTGCCAAAGAAGTAACTGATGTTTCCGGCAGAGGTGTTGGAATGGATGTTGTCATAACCCAAGTAGAACAAGTCGGCGGCAATGTAAAGATCACAACAGAGCAGGGCAAAGGAACAACAATGATCCTGACAATTCCGCTAAGTGTTTCAATAATTGGAGGTTTGCTGATTAATGTCTCCGGAGACAAGTATGTCTTGCCATTATCTAGCATTTCTACTACGGTTGTGGTGGACCAAAGCCAGATTAAAAGCATCCATGGCCAAGAGGCAATAGTTCTGCGTGAGCAAGTAGTACCACTTGTCCGAGTGGCGGAAATTCTTGGACTGGGTAAGGGATCGGAATCTGATAGGATTACCGTAGTCATTGTGGACAAGGCAGGCAAGCCATATGGCCTTATGGTTGATTCCTATGATCGAAAGCAGGAAATTGTAATTAAGAGATTAGCAAATGAAGCGCATTCATCGGATCTTTTCACTAATGCAACCATTCTTGGAGATGGTAGTGTAGCACTGATCCTAGATCCTGCGCTTTTAGTTTAGGTGAAGATTTCTGAGCACAGTACCTATTCTCAACCCAGAAGAAACTCGGACACTAGAAGAGATCTTTTGCCAATACATTACATCCAAGACTTCGGGCGCGCTCTCTACACTTCTTAGCGAGCCAATAAACCACAATGTCAAAATTCTGGACAATCTATCACACATCAAAAATGTCAATCTTGCGCCAGATGAGATCAAAATGTGTGCAGTACGACTAAACGGAAAAGGCGACACACACATAGAAATTCTATATACAATCAAGGAAAAATACGCAAAAAAAATCGCAGCCAAACTAATGTGCGTAAGTGAAATTTGCCAGCTAGACGAGATGGGTGCATCTGCAATCCAAGAAGTTGCCAATATCATGACTGGCTCGTTTTTTAATGCATTATCGCACGGAACTGGATTCCGAGTTGATCTGTCTACTCCTGACTACAAAAATGATGAATTGCGTTCTTTGGTTGACATTTCTGTTAAAGACGTCACAAACCCAACAGATGATGCGGTGGTTGCCGATGTAGAGCTGGTTGGCGCATCCAGTGGTGCAAAACTGCACATGATAATAATGCAAAATCCTGACAATGCAAGAAAATTGCTGGCAAACCATAAGTCTGGTGTTACTATACCGGAAGCCTCGGCATATCCAGTCGGTGGGGAAAACTCGGAACTAGATGCCCCCTTGGGAGACATTTTGGGAGAAAAATAGATGAGCTTTACCAAGCCAGCACAAACCCATGGTGCACTGGACATTCCCATGGGAGGCCTAGGCATTACCACGCCCGAGAAGCTGGTATTGCAGACATTTGTAGGCTCGTGCGTTGCAATCTGCCTCTATGATTCCGTGGCCAAAGTAGCTGGTATGGCACATGTAATGCTTCCAAAAAACAATACCAAAGACGAAATCCCAAAGCCGGAAGGAAAGTTTGTAGATGTTGCAATCAAGGTTTTGCTTGACAGACTAATTGCGAGCGGTGCAAAACAAAGCAGACTAAAGGCAAAGATGGCAGGCGGTGCAAGTGTTTTTCAGACAGAAGGCAACAAGAACGTATTCAATATTGGCCTGCGAAATGTGGATGCCATACGGGCGATTCTTGGGGAGAAAAAAATTCCAATCATATCTGAGGATGTGGGTGAAAAGGGTGGCAGGTGGGTTATTTTTGATGTTGAATCTCAGGCAATGACTATCAAGGAAAGAACAAAGGGGCTAACCACAATTTGAGTGTCACAGAATCAGTAACTGAGCAGCAACTAGAGCAAATTGGCAAAATAATGAAGGACAAGCTAGGCAAAGACCTCAAGCAATTCAAAAAGCCGTTTCTGAATCGAAGAATCAGTGCGCGCATGAGATCGGTTGGTGCTGCCAATGGATCTGAATATGCGCAAATCTTGGCCTCAAATGAAAACGAGCCGACTTTTTTGTTTAAGAGCTTTTCAATTAACGTAACCGAGTTCTATCGAGATTTGTTTGTTTGGCAATGCCTCTCATCACAGATAATACCAGAGATTGCAAAAAACCGCACATCGCTGAAGGTCTGGAGCGCAGGATGTGCCTCAGGAGAAGAGCCATACAGCCTGGCAATCCTACTGAGCGAGGCACTTGGAAACAAAACAAAATTCAGCGTAATTGCAACAGACATTTCTGCAGAGGCAATTACACGGGCGAAAAAGGGACAGTACACGAATCAAAACATAAAAAATCTCATGCCCACACTAGTCTCAAAATACCTGACTGCATCTGGCAAGGACACATACACGATAAATGATTTCATAAAGCAACTAGTGACCTTTGAGCAAGCCGACATTATATCGTGCCAAGTTGACAATCTGGACTTGATCACATGCAGAAATGTTTTGATATACTATGACAAGCCTGCGCAAGAATTGATATTCAAAAAATTCCACAAGTCTCTTGTAACTAGCGGGCATCTGGTGATAGGCCAAGACGAAACAATGATGGGAGTTGAGGCAGCAAAATTATTTTCATGCAAGCTTGTCAGAGAGAGAATCTACAGCAAAGCAATGGTGCAATGATTATGAAGAATTCTTTTTTGTCTGTTCGCCACAAACACACTCTAGATTATTATTTTATCAAAAAAATAACTCATATGAATTCACAAGATTGTCCTTTCCTATTTGCCAATATGGTCGGAGGCTTGTCCTAATGTCAGTCCAAGTTTTGTCTATTGATTCCTTTCAAACAGTGACATTTTGTCTGTTTGATGGGCAAAAAAAAGAGGACTATGCCATTCCAATAGAGCAGGTGCGAGAAATTCGCGCAGTCGAATCCATAACAAACATTCCGCAGGCAAAGTCCTATGTCAAAGGAATAATGAATCTGAGAGGCCTCATCATACCAATAATTGACGTCAAAGAAAGACTCGGCTTTGCGTCTAGCGAACAGGCAAATTCCTCAAAGCAGAGAATCCTAGTAATTGATGTAAACGGCACCCAGACTGGGTTGCTAGTTGATGAGGTAGACCAAGTAATGAGAATTCAGACCAAGGACTTGGATTCTGCACCACAAGCAATTTTGGATTCGCACAGCTACATCAAGGGAATTGCAAAAATAAATCAAAAACTGATAGTTCTACTTGATGTTGTAAAACTATTGCAGGACTCTACTGATGAGATTTCAACAGCAATGGAGGCAAGGCAATGAGCAGCGCTGGCTCAAAAATACTAGTAGTGGATGATGCGTCCTTTATGAGAACAGTTCTCAAGGATATAATAAAATCAAACGGCCTTGCAACCGAGATTCTCGAAGCAGGAGACGGAGTGGAAGGAGTCAAGGCATACCAGACAAGCAAGCCAAACCTGGTCACAATGGATGTAAACATGCCGCGCGCAGACGGAATTCAGGCTCTGCGTGCAATCATGAAAATTGATCCTACTGCCAAAGTAGTAATGGTAACATCCGTTGAGCAAAAGCAAATAGTCCAAGATGCAATGAAGCTTGGCGCCCGTGACTATATTGTCAAGCCGTTTGATAAAACAACTGTGGGCCTTGTCATAAACAAGGTGCTGCGACAAAAATAGGACCATGCCCAAATGCAAACCCTTGCCGTAACGGAAAACGATCTGAATCGCCTAACTGAGATCTTTGCAAAATGCGTCTCAACTAGTACTGCTAGTGCACTTGGCATTCTGTTGGGAGAGAGACAATCCAGCATCATATTGGCAAAACCGAATTTTTAGACATAACGCAACTAGACCAGCTAACCCCTGCATTTTCTGATAGAACCAACATGTCTGCGGTATATCTAAAGCAGTCAGGCGACGTTAATGTCGGAGTATTATATTACATGCCAGAAAAGGACGGCAAAAAGTTTGCAGCAAAACTCTTGGGCAAAAAAAGGCTTGACTCGTTTACCAAGCTTTCCAAGTCCTCGTTATCGGAGACTGGCAACATTCTCTCTGGCTCGTTTTTCAATGCATTAGCAAACGATCAAGACTGCAAGACAAACGCAGACATTCCTGGCTTTGCGGTGGACTCGTTCATGTCTGTACTGGAGATTCCTGCAATGGAAATTGGGATAGAAACAAAGTCGCTTGTTGCATGCTCTGCGGAATTTTCCTCATCAAGCGGGCTGAAAATTAGGATGCTGATGATCCTAGATCCCCAAAACGCCAAAAAACTATTGGAAAAACACTAGTCTTTTTCTTAGAATTATGGTGGCTCCAATAGAAGCGCCAAGAATCATTATTACCAGTGTGCCAAACTCTGGCACAACCATTATGGTAAATTCCGTTCCCTGGCCTGTATTGCGAAGATTGTTGAATTGTATGGTTGTTTGGCCTTTCTGCGATTCGGCAAAGGTATAGTCCACAAAGTCGCCTCCGATCTGGGCGTTTGCGGACTTTTTGTGGATCTCTTTTCCATTTTGTAGTATGACAAAGTCGTATGAGGTGTTGCGCAACAACTCGCCAGTCATTGCATCCCGAAATGTAAAGATGAATTTGGTGTTCTTGCCTGGATCTATTGTTTCTGGCTCCCAGGAAAGATCCACCTGCAGTGCTCCATCTCTGGTCTGTGCAACAACTGGAAAGACGACCTTGCTGCCTGGCTCTAATGTAAATTTCATGTCCTGCGGGTTTTCTATTCCTGCACTTTTCTGGGCTTGCTTGAGGTATCTTATGGTGTCTTGTGATAATACAAAGTGGACTATTCTCTGGTCTTCTATGGAATAGTCGTCAATTGTTATGGAAGACTTGAAGAGGTCTATTCCATTTACCGTACCTGAATAGCTAGGCATCATCAAGTCGGAAAATTCTTTTGGAAAGTGGATTTCCTCATGGACTACCTCTGTATGGGAAATGTTTTGCTCGCTCCAATCAAATGGCATCTCTAGTGTGATAGAGTTTGTCTCTGGGGAATAATCAAAGCCGGAAACCCTGTCATAGTATGATTTTATGCTAAATTCTACTTGTTTTCCGTCCTTACCTTGCTCGTCATAGATGTGGTTTGTAATGGATGTAATGTATGTGGAAAAGGCTTGGTTTTGCAGTGGTTGCGAGTCTAGGCTCATTATTTGCACATCAAAGCGGTACAATCCTCCTGAATTCAGAATTGGGCCAGAGATCCCTAATGGCTTTGATTCTGTTGAGCGCCAAATGTTTTGCTCGCTTTGTCCTGTTATGGTTATCTGGGAATCGCTTGTCGGGTTTACGTTTATTCGCAGTATGCTGTTTGTTGTGGCAAAAGACTCTTTGAAAACCTGGACTCCTTCATGGTGTAATGCAATTAGTAAAACAGCATCGATGTTTTGCGAAGTAAGGGAATCTGTTATGGTCATGATTATTTGTTTTTGAGCTGACTCTGAGAACTCGGTTGGAGTGATCTGGGTTGTGATTGCGATTTTTTTGTCCTCTACGTTTTGGTTGATTGTTTCTAGGCCAAGGCCATGGCCATACGCAGAACTAATCGGTAATAATAAGAATACAAACAATGACCAAAACTTGTTCATAGTGTCACTAGTTTTACATTATCCATTTTCTTGTTGACCTTAAAGTTCTTGGTGATTGCATTGATTCTTTCTGCCTCACCGTCCAACATGAAAAGCTCAACACACTTGTTGCCGTGAATTTTGCTGTGCAAATGAGTGATTATGAGATCCTCAAAATTATGTTTGATTCCTGCAATTATGTCATCAAATTCATCATTATGAACAACAAGCAAGATTGCGTGCATGTCGCCTGTGATCTCGACTTTTTGTTTTTCTTCAGAGACAAAATTTCTAATTCCTGCACGTATTGCCTCTGATCTGCCGGCAAAACCCATTGATTTTTGGAGCCTGTCAAGCTCTGTTAGCAGCTCGTCATTTAGTGAAATTGAAACAATTGGCACAACAAAATTATTATTAAATTTTTTATAAACATAGCCGTGAAAGTTATTAACTTTTTATAGATTTATTAATAATCTGGCGCCTGCATCGAATATGAATGGACCAATAATTGCGGCAATTGGGGCAGGAGTGGGAATTGCCATAATTCTGGGAGTTGTGCTGGTACAGCAAAACGTACCTGCACAGACTGACTCTGTCAGACAAGAAACCATGGTTCCGGCACCGCAAGACAAAATCAAGATGATTGCTTCATTTTATCCTCTGTACGAGTTTTCTAAAAATATCGGTGGTGATAGGGCCGAGATTTCTGTATTTACGCCAGTTGGGATAGAGCCGCATGATTGGGAGCCAAGCACAGGCGATCTAATTGCACTCAAGGAATCTGATGTCTTTGTGTACAATGGCGGCGGCATGGAGCCATTTGTAGAGAAAATTCTAGATTCTGGGCAATATCATAATGTTTTGTTTGTGGATTCTAGCCAGAATCTTGAATTAATTGCACATGAAGATGATCATGACCATCCATCAGATCCGCACGTTTGGCTAGATCCATTGCATGCAAAAGAACAAGTCATGGCAATAAAGGACGCAATGATGAAAGTTGATGCAGAAAATGCGCAATACTATGAGTACAGTGCAAACACGTATCTGGCGAAACTTGATGCGCTGGACTCTAAAATAAAAAATGAGCTATCAAATTGCAACAAGGACACCATAGTTCCATTCCATAATGCATTTTCATATTTTGGCGCAAGATACGGAATTCACATACATCCACTGTCTGGAATATCTCCAGAATCTGAAGCAACAGCAAGTGATCTAAAAAACATAATTGATTTTATCAAGGAAAACCAGATCAAAGTAATCTTTGCAGAGGAACTAGTTGATCCAAAACTTGCCCAAGTATTGGCAGCTGAGGCAGGAGTGCAAATTTTGTTGCTTAGCCCACTGGAGGGAATCACTGATGAAGAACAGCAAGGGGGAGTTTCGTATTTAGATAAAATGGAGGAAAATCTCAAAAACATCAAAATAGCCCTGGAGTGCGCATGAAAGCCCTCGAGGTCTCTGATGTTTCCATATCGTATAATGGAAGTCTTGCAATAGACAAAGTAAATTTTGATGTAGAAGAAGGCGACCTGCTTGGCATAGTAGGCCCAAATGGTGCGGGGAAAACCACCTTGTTTCGCGCAATTTTAGGCCTGCAAAACTATTCTGGTGCGATAAGACTGTTTGGCCTTGAGGGAAAAAAATACCACTCATTATTGCCATTGATTGGATATGTCTCACAAAAAATAAACTTTGAGCAAAACTTTCCTGCAACAATATCTGAGGTAGTTGCAATGGGTTTGCTATCAGAAAAAAAGATGCACAAGAGCGCAACCATACTACAAAATTGTGGGTGCTCTTGGAACCGAGTCTATAAAAAAATCAACCGAGACAGCGACAAGGTTCTGGAGGCATTAAAGACAGTAAACCTGGAATCACACAGAAACAAAAGAATTGGCGAGCTCTCTGGGGGCGAGCTGCAGCGAGTCTTTATTGCTAAAGCCCTAGTAAAAGACCCAATTTTGCTGATACTAGATGAGCCAGTAACGGGAGTTGACGTGGAGACGCAAAACAAATTCTATAGTGTTATCAAAAAAATCAACGAAGAAAACAAGATTACTATAGTCTGGTCGTCGCACGACTTGGAAGCAATAGCAAAACTTGCAAATCGAGTGGCGTGCATGAATCGCCAACTCTTCTTCCACGGCCAAAAGGAGGAATTTTTCTCAAACAAGGAGCTGCTCAAGACCTACACGGAATCTGCAATGTACATGCACATGCATCACCATTGATATGACACTCGAAGTTTTCAGCTATGCATTTATGCAAAAGGGGCTCATTGCAGGATCGGCAATTGCCATTATTTGCTCACTTATGGGCACGTTTTTGGTTCTGCGAAGATATTCCTTGTTTGGCGACGCATTATCTCACATGGCATTTGGCGGAATATCTCTGGGATTGTTCTCAGGAATATACCCACTCTGGACTGCATATGCAGTTTCTATTCTGGGAGCACTAGGCATGACTAAGCTTCGAAAAAGCACCAAGATTTCTGGCGATGCTGCAATTGCAGTATTGCTAGTGTCCGGATTTGGAATCGGGGTTTTGCTAATTTCTGCAACGGGGGGATTTTCCGTGGACTTGTTTAGCTTTTTGTTTGGCAGCATACTTTTGATAAGCAATGAAGATACCATACTGATCCTTGGAATCAGCGCTGGTGTGGTCATATCGCTGATTTTGTTGCGAAAGCAACTGCTCCACTTTACCTTTGATGAAGAACAAGCCCGCGTCAGCGGCCTAAATGTAGACAGGCTCAACTATGTTTTTGTGATAATTGCGGGAATCACTGTCATAACATCGATGAGACTGGTTGGAATTTTACTAATCTCTGCACTCATAGTCCTGCCAAACATTACCAGCATGCTTTTGGGCAAAAGCTTTAGGCATACTGTAATTGCATCAATGTCGATTTCCGTGTTCTCTGTTGTGTTTGGAATTGTATTGTCGTATTATCTTGATCTGGCGCCATCTGGCACTATAGTGATGATATCTGTTGCCATTTTGGTTGCAACCCTAGGAGCAAAATATCTGGGGCTGGTTGGAAAAAATGCACCAATCCAGAAAACTATCTAGTAAAGTGGGAAAACGAGTTTCTCTTCTCCGAGTTTTCTGTTTCCAGTCGCTTTAGCTGAAATTTCAAGTCGTCATATTCCAGCTGGCACTGGCGCTTTTTGGAATTGACCTCATCAAAGGCTTCCTCTATTTTCTGGATTTTGTCTCGCAGCTGCGATATCTCTGATTTTAGCGAGTCTCGCTCTGGCTTGAGATATGCCAGTACATCGCGAACATCCTGGAGTTCCTGCATTGCAAGTCTTTTTTGCTCATAGTCGATTTCGGCCTTTTTTATTTTGGTTTTCAGATCAGAGACTTCACACTCTAGGGATTCTTTTTCTAGCTTGAGGTGAGTCACTATTGCCTTGAATTCTCCTAGCTTTTCCTTTTCCTGCCGTCTTTGCTCTATTTCGTATTCGGCCTTTTTGATCTTGTTGTGCATTTGTTCTAGTTCTATTTGGAGAGTTTCCTTTTCTGCCTGGAGCGAGGACACTGAAAGTCTCACATCCTCTAGCTTTTCTGCCGCTGTTTTGCGCTCTTGGTATTCTGTTTCGGCGGCTTTTGCCTTTGAGCGAAGCTCATCCAGCTCTGACTTGAGGGCTTGCTTGTCCAGCTTGAGGTATTCCAGAATTGATCGTGCATCTTGGACTTCTTTTTGTGCGGCTATCTTTTCTTCATATTCCTTTTTTGCGCTGGCTATTTTTTGCTCTAGTTCTTTGAATTCCTGCTTTGACTCTTTGTTTTGGTTCTCTAGTTCTTTTACTTCTAGGTGTAATGACTGTTTTTTTGATTCTAGTTTTTCGACTTTGTCTGAGAGGTCTTGCATCTGGTCTTTTTGTATGGTTCTTTGCTCATATTCTAGTTCGGCCTTTTTTATTTTCCATCGGAGCTCCAAGAGTTTTTTTTCGCCGTCTTTGAGTTCTTGCTGCTGAATTTCAACCAGCTTGCCAAAGTCTTGCGTTGGAATGGACTGGAAGCTGACCAAATCCTGATCTGATGTAGCTGCATCAAATTCGCTGATGGGCTCACTTGGGGTGTTTAGCTGAATGGTGGGCTCTGTGGAATTCAAGTTTGGTATTTGCTGTCTTGCTTCGCTTAGCTTTTCTCGAAATTGCGCTATTTGGGATTCTTTCTGCCTTATTGTGTTTTTGAACTGCTGCAGCTCTTCCCGTATGGAATTTGTGTCTGATTGTAAATCCGAAATGTTTGATTGTGCATATTTTGTTATCATGTCTGCAATTTTTTCCTCATTTTCTTGCGGCTGTGCAAAGCTTACTCCATCGTAGCTGCATCTTCCAAAATCATCACACAATGGATCTGATGTGAGTAATTGCTTGATCTTTGTTACTCGCTCTAGGCCTTCCTTCATTGATGAGACCATTTTTGCTGTCTCACTTACGTCGTCTGCCATGGACGCAATGGACTTGGTAGATTCTTCAAAAATCTGCCCTACCTTTGGGGCTGTCTGTACTAAATCTGGAGATATTTTATCTGGGTTTTCTTGGATTGGTATTGCGGTTTCTTGCGCTGGCTTGGGCTCTTCAAGTCCTGTCTTTTCCTTTAGTCTGCCTGCAAAGTAGCCCGCTCCCTTTTTTGGAGCAGCGTCTCCAGAACTATGCATGTATCAAAGCTAGACAAAGTGGAATAATACCACATTGTAGTTCAAAAAGAACAAACTAGTCTATGATGGATTCTAGTCTTCGCTTGTCGTAAATGCTTTTTACAAAAAACAGAGATGTGGCAATGATTCCAGCAGAGATAAGCGGCGAGGCAAGCTCGAAATATTGTAGTTCAAATCCCTGTGCTGGGGCTGCGCCCATTTTAGGAATCTCTGATATGGCAACGTGGCCTAGCTTGTTTGCACGCTGTTCTACAAACCAAATGTCGCCGTTTTTGTCATTTAGCAAAAACTGGACAAATGTTGTCTGGCTTGGTATGTTTAGTTCTGCAAACTCGCCTTTCTGGGGATCATAGATTCCTAGCTTGTCTACTGTGTGCTGTGCAATCCAGATGTTTCCAAACTTGTCTGGAGCAAATGCAAACGGCAACGAATTTGGATCAGTCACAGTGACCACGTTGCTAAATGTCTCCAAATACGGATTGAATCTGACTATGCGCAGTGCAGTGTGCTCTGATACCAGCAGAGTTCCGTCCTTGTCAAATAACAAAAAGAACGGCTCCTTTAGCGGCTCTGATGGGGAATATTCCTGAATTTTGCCAGTGTCTGGATTTATGACGCCGATTTTTCCTCCCTGCGATTCTGCAAACCAGATCATTCCGTTTTGATCACGAAGTAATGCTACTGGGCCTGCGGGGTTTGTTGGGATTTTGTGTTCTGTGAACTGCCCAGATGCTGGGTCATATTTTAGCAGCATGTGCTGGTCTACTAGGGCAATCCAAACATTTCCGTCATTGTCCGTTTCAATAGATATTGGAATTGACTTTATTGGAAGCGGAATCATTGTAAATTGCTCTGACTTTGTATCAAAGTAGCCAATTTTTCCATCTGGTGTGTCGGTAAACCAAATTCTGTCTCCATCCAACTTCAAAAAGACAGTTGTCTTTCCATCAAACTGGTATGGTGTGAATTGTTTCTCAGAGATGGAAAACTTCCACAGCCTTGGCTGAGACGAGTCGCTAAACCAGATGGTGTCATCTCCATCATACACTGGATATAGCGGCGCAGCACTTTCTGGGAGAGTGTATTCAGTAATGTCTGTTTTTAGCTCGTACAGTCGTGGCTTTACCAAGACGGAAAAGCTGACACTTTCGTTTGGATTTGCGCTCCTCTGCGCATCAATTTCTATGGTCCAGCTTCCAGAAAAACCAAACGTTGTTTGTCCCTTGTAGGCATTGTCGATCTTCTCTAGTGGAATTTCTATTGGTGAGATGTTTTTTTGTGGGTTGGATACTTTGGCCCTGAGTGCTATCAAATCCTCGAGTGTTTTTCCGTCTGAATCAAGAACAGAGATGGAAATTGTGTTTATGCCGCTCTTTAGTGGTGTGATTTCTATTGCAAATCTCAGGCTCTCAGAGAATGCAAATGTGCTAAACCCATCCGGAATCTGTGATCTGTTTTCTTCTCCTTGGCTTGTCGGCAGAGAGGAATTTGCCAGCAATGCAACCACGCCTAAAAGTGCAATTCCCAAAACTGCTTCCATCCTTACTGATCTTTTGAGTTTTTGATGTACTGGTAGACCAGGCGATCTTTCCGCAGGCTTTTGAATTCTAAACTGGTTGTATCCGCCCAGTGCAACCATCGCTATTCCTATTGCTATTTTTGTCACGATCATCCAACCATAATATGATTGGCTGAGCAACGAAACATCATCCTCTAGTAGCCAGAGTAGTGTGGGGCCTGTGATTATTACAATTCCAAGTGATACTAGAATAACTGAGGAAAATCTTGGAATCACCAAAAGGCTGGCAAGCTCTTTTTTGGAATCGTCCAGTTTTGCAAGTGCCGGAAGCAAAATGAATCCAAAGAAAATTACTCCGCCGATCCACACTGATGCTATTAGATTATGTGCATAGTCAATTATTATGGCAGAAAGCTGCTCACTTGCAGCCCCGTGTCCGATGGCAGTTGTTGTGCCGATCAGGGTAAGCGATAATCCAAGCATTAGGAGCTGCTTTTTGGTATCGCCGGCAGTCTTGTTTTCTAGTAGGAACCAAACCGCAAGCAAAACTACTGTTAGGCCCATCCGTATTATCCATACGGTACCAAACGATGTCTCTAAAACATCGGATGCGGAGACCTGCAGTCGTATTGTCTGAATTACTAGCATCAAAATGTTGGATGCAAAGACAGCAAAGAGGCCGATTCCAGTTATTGTGGAGAATTTTCCGTGAAAGAATTTCTGAAAGTCCGCATTTTCCCTAATCCAAGGCTTTTTGACTCCTCTCCAAATCAATAATGATGAGATTGCTGCACCCAGAACAATTACTTGGCCTACCAGTCCTGGAAACCTAGCTCCTGCTTCTGGAAAATAGATTTGCTGCCCAACTGTGATTTGTGGTGGCGGAGGTAACTCTACATTTCCCACTCCGAACACAAATGCATAGGGAACTAGATGACCATCCACCTTTGATAGTACTTGAGTTGTTACTGTGTATACGCCGTCCTGTAGTGGAGGTGTAGTCAAAACCAGAACAGACTCGTCATCTGGATTCAGATATTGAGTATTTTTGTTGTCTATCTGGTTTCCGTTGTTATCAAAAACCTTGATGTAGCTAAAATTGACATCTACTGCCTCTGAGAAATCAATTATGATTTGTGTTAGGCCTGCGCCAACATTTGTAGATGCTTTTGGGTTTGAAACATCGATTAATGGATGTGCATATGCCAAAGGAATTGTAGCTATAACAAATAATGCAAGAATTGCAAGAACTTTTTTCAATTATGGTATAATGGTCGATCTGATAATTTAAACAATCATTGCCGTTTGATGGTTCTACCAGTTTCACAAAGTAAATAACTTGATCAGCACTAAACACAGTTATGAAAGCGCACATCTTTTTTGCTTTGACGATAATTGTAATATCTAGTCTATTGCCTGTCTCTGCGCACAAGACCGTCTTTGTTGATGAATATGAAATCGAGGTTGGGTGGCGTGACGAGCCGCCACTTGTAAGCCAGCAAAACGCAATTGTCTTTGCAATCACAACCAGTGATGGCGATGTCAGCACTGGTGTGACAAATGCATTTCGAGACCTTACTGCAACAGTCAAGTCGGGAAGCGTATCAAAGCAGCTCGATGTTTTATCCGATACCAAGACTGGCCACTATCATTCCAAAATCATTCCAACCCAGACAGGCTCACTTGTGGTTGAGCTAAAGGGAGCCATTAATGGTATAGAGGTAAACGAGACAATCCAAATCGAAGACGTAGAAAGCATCAATGTTGTAGCATTTCCACCAACTGATGCAAGCGGCCTGCCAGACTTGGCAAAAATAAAGAACACACTGGGACAACTCCAACAAGACGTTGCTAGACTAGACCGAGGCGAAGTCTCTGGTGGCGAATCTGGCAAATCATACGACTATGCAATGTTTGCGATGGGTCTAGGTGCTGCAGGCGTAATACTTGCAGTGATTAGTCTAGTAAAAAGAAAATAAGAGAATTCTAAAGTCTTGGAATTACTTTAGATCGTGCACTAACTGCAACAATGCTTACTATGGCAACTGCCAAAATAATCATTGCAAGTGGACCAAATTCTGGCACTACTTGAGCAGATACTGCTTCACCCTTTGGACCTGTCCAGTTTGCCTCATCATCTGGCAATCCTATTCCTAGAATTGTGACTTGGACATCTAGTGGACTATCCGATCCAAGCTCAGCAGTTGTGAATTCTGTGACGCCGCTGTGTATGTGTTGGGCTGTCTCTGCTAGGACTTCGTTACCGTCTTGAGTAGCAGTGATCTCAAAGTTCACATGCTCAATTGGGTTTCCATCTGCATCAACAAATTCAACTGATACCATAGCTTCTACGCCTTCTGCTGGCTCATCAGAGTCGATGTGTATCATGACAGAGCCGTCTTGTGACATTACCATTGCACCATGTGCTTCATGGTCATGTTCCTCATCGGTATGCTCTTCATCAGTGTGTTCCTCATCTGTGTGCTCTTCACCTGCTGCTTGAACAATTACCGTTCCTTGCATCCATGGGTGTACTAGGCAAAAGTACGGGAACTCACCTTCTTCCTCAAACATGTGAGAGAAGGTTTGTCCTGATAGGAATAATCCGCTGTCAAAGATTCCATCTGGACCATTTTTTGGATCTCCGCTTGTTACGGTATGTGAAGCACTGTCTTCATTTGACCATACCACTTCACTGCCTGCATCAATTGTTACTTCAGCATCGATGTAACATTCGTTGGTTGATTCACAGCCAGGTGTAGCTGAGCCTACTGGAATAGTGACATCAACAGTTACATGGTCTGCAAATGCTGGTGCAGTAGCCATAACAGCAAAAATCGCCAAAATGGAGCCTATTGCTATTGTCTTCATTAACCTGTTCTGATCGCCGATGAATAAAAATCCTTATTCTGATTTACATCCGTGGTGCGCGTAGGATTAGCCCTAGTTCATTATTTTGTACAACTTGTAATTATCTGTAATCATGCGCAATTATTTTTGCATGGTTCAAGCGCTTATCTTTTTCAAGTATTTTCTGACTTGGATTATTACTAGAGCTGGTGCAACAAAGTAAATTCCAGCATTGAGCAGTATTATGCCAATCCCGTATCCAAGCATTTCTGATTCTGAATTGATATCGACTAGCTGTAAAATTGACAAAGTGGATAACATTGGGGTTATGGTAGCTTTGATAGCCTCTCGAAATAATGGACTCTGTCTTTCCAGATCTGCTACTTCGGGGCTAAAGGAATAGTAAAATTCGTTAAATCCCGTCATGAATATTGTGCCTGCATCTGTTCCGAGTAATGTGTCATCTCGGATTTCCCTTAGTATCTGGACTTGAGGAGCTAGCTCTGTTCCATGAGCGGCGGTTGCAATCAGACATCCCGACTTGGTATCTGGTGGAGGTGTAGATTGCGTCATTACAGTAAATGTGACTGTCTCTGGAGGAATTGGCATGAACAAAATTCCCTCTACATCAATTGATATTTTGTTTTCACCTTCCTTGAGATCCATTGGTATTGTTACGGAACCCAGTGATGTGTGCGTGCTTGGGATTGGGCCAAAGATTGGAGTTCCGCCATTTGTGGCTGTGACTTTATAGTCAATGTGTTCTTGTATGGCATTTGTCTGCGGATTTACAAAGTCAATTCTGATCCTAGTTTGTTCTGTAGGGTTTGGCTTTTCTGGCTCTGTTGATATGTTTACTAGCAATGTTCCCTGATCTGTTGGGAGCTGTTGAAAATCTGCAAATGCTGGAATGAAAACTGGCAAAAGCAACAAAAACAGAAATTTCACAGATACGATTGTGGTTTGAATGTATTATAATTTACTAAGAAGAAACCAGTTGGCCCTAACATTATATTCCGATTCATTTTCTATTGTTCTAGATTGAAGAGCATAATTTCTGCAATAACATTTGCATTTTTGCTAGTCTCTACAGGTTTTGCGAGTGGCCAGAGCGCAGAGCCAATCCAAGACATTGTATACACTGCCAAATTTGTGTGCGGCTCTATTCCTGACAGTACTGGCCCGCTCAGACCAGGTCACTATGACACTTCTATTAACATTCTAAACAGCAAGGGTTACCGAGTAGGAATCTTTTGGACTGCCGTAATCAATGACGGCCCAACCTCAAATGCCATATTCAAGAATCTGGACGCTGAAAAATCAACTGGCATGGACTGCCGCGACATCAAAGAGATCTTTGGAATTGACAACAAAGACCTAGTCGAGGGCTTTGTGATAATCAAAATACCAGTTTCTTCTCTTAAGGGACTAAGCAACGAACAAGTCGTGCTGGACCTAACCGAGGATGCAACAAACATTCTTGATGTCCAGGTGTTTTATACCGCAAATGCACTAGATGCCCTGCCACACGAAATAGCTGAAGAAAAGATCTCGTTTTACATAATACAGGACGGCTCTGGCAAAATCCCAGATGAGGCATATCGCAAACTACTTGATGTTACCATGCCTGCAACACTAAACCAGATAACTGACACTGAACAAAAAGTCAAGTCTGCTCTGGCAAAAAAATATGACCTGAACAAAAAAGACCTGGAAAAAATCATACTTCGAATCAAGGACATTTCAATTGGTGTCGGATCTCTGTTAGATGATCATGCAGTGTCGTTGCATGTTGTAACGCCGCGAATCAACCAGTAATTATTTTGAGTCTCAAATCTTCTTAAAAGTTAAATATGTTCCAAAAGGCCTCCAAGATCGATGATTTCCAAGTTTTTTGTTCCTGTTTTTGCTGTTTTACTTTTAGCTCAGATCTTTACTATCGCACCAACTGTACATGGAGATGGCCTTACCCAGGAAAATCTTCCGCCAGCTAGCTTTGGAAGCCGTGAAGCTGCACTGTTTATCAAAATCAGCCCACCAATTCTTACCAAAGATACTATAGGTGACACTTACCTTCAACTAAAGCTGTTTGATGCCAAGACCGGCCAGACCGTGCCACACACAACATATTTTGTTGAAGCATGGAAGGATGAAAAACTATTACTCCGAAACAGTTTTCATGCCCATAGCGGCGACCTTACTCTAAAAATCAAGCCCACAGACATATCTGCAAACGAGGTTGTGATTTATGGAGATCAACTGCTTGAGCTGCCAGACACATGGACAGCATTTGGAGACAAGATAGATGTCAAGACTCCAGTCCTCCTAGATTCTGGATTGTATCACTTTAGAATTACGATTACTGGAATAGACTTTGATAGGCTTATTTTTGCAGAAAAAGACTATAGATCATTTGACTCTTGGTTAAGTGTAGGGGACATATCCAATCAAAAAATTACATACAACGGCAAAACCTATGATACATCTATAGTGTCGTATTATGATCTAATAGAAAATTTCAAGTTTGATTCAACAAAGAAAGCAATCTCGTTTTCAATGCCATTTAACTGGGACACAAAAAGAATTGAGGGGCAGCAAATCTTTGTGCATCAGGAGGTCCGTGTTCCAAAAGCATTCAAGGAATTTACTGATACTACAGCATATGAGGGAAAAGTAAACGGGGTTCCAACAATAGGACGAATGTTGATCTTGGATCCATATTCCATGGAGGGAATGTCGATTTTACACTTTTTGCTAAACAAAGAAGACATACTCAACATGGCAAAGACCATACCTGCTGGCACCACAACAATGGACTTTGTAGTATCTCCAACTACTGCTACACCAAAGAACACCTCTGATATTAAATTCTCTACAGGAGCTAGCGCCAAAGTATCGTTTGACTCTAACTTGGGCTCATCAAGTGCAGTACCGTTGCATTTTACATTCTTTGACAAGAACGGCCAGATTCTAAAATATGTGCGATACATCTATTCAATTTCAGACAGCACCGGCAAAACACTAATCACTAATCTTGGTGAGGACCCAGCAAAAATAGGAATTTTCTCAACAGAGGGAATCGACGTTCAGGAATTCAAGTTTCCAAAGGAAGGCAGCTACAAAGTCAGCCTTGGAATAATTAGCCACGGCTTGGACGAAGAAACCACATACTATACACAAAGCCCAAGCAGTACAACCATAACAATTGGCAAGGGCGGCGCTACGCCAACTCCATCATACACAATTCCCTTGTGGATAAAGACCAACGCAAAATTCTGGTCTGATGGAAAAATCACAGACAAGGACTTTGTAAATGGAATTCAATACTTGATCAAGCAAAAAATAATCGAGATTCCATCAACACAAAAAGAAGGAACCAGCTCCAGTACAATTCCTGCTTGGGTAAAGGATGCGGCAAAATTCTGGGCGGCCGGCCAAACAACAGATGCTGACTTTGTAAACGGAATCCAGTATCTGATCAAAACAGGAATAATCAAAGTCTAGATTTACGTTTTTATGCAATGGATCAGTTGACTAGCTATGCTACCAATTAGGGACGAAAACCCCAAGCCCGCTGGCTACAAGCCAAAGATGACAATTGCCCTGATTGTGGCAAACGTGATAATTTTCTTTATTGAAGTTGCAATAACTGGCCAGTTCTTTGAATTTAATAACAACCGAGCAGCTGCATTTTTCTTTGACTGGGGAGCAGTACCTGCTTGTGTTTCTGGTGATAGAATTCTCAATTTTCAGGATGTGGAGATTTCATGTCCTCCAGAGCCAATGATGACACTACTTACATCGACGTTTCTTCATGGTGGTGCACTTCATCTTGGTGGCAACATGCTCTTTTTGTGGATCTTTGGCGACAACATTGAGCTGAAATTCGGACGACTAAAGTTTCTTGGAATCTACCTAACGTGGGGAATAATTGCAGGCCTAGTCCATATTGTGGGCGATCTGAACAGCCCAATTCCGGCAGTAGGTGCATCTGGGGCAATCTCTGGCGTTTTGGGTGCATATCTTGTGATGTTTCCGCGTGCAAAAATTACGACATTTATGATGCTCGGCTTCTTTATGCGAATGACGCACGTCTCTGCCAAGTTCTTTTTACCGTTCTGGCTAATATTTCAGAACTTGTTGCCATTGTTCGTAGGGGGATTTGGCTTTGGATCTGGCGGTGTTGCGTACTTGGCCCACATTGGGGGATTTGTAATAGGTCTTGCAACTGGATTTGCGTACAAGAAAATGCGTAGTGGCGAATTCACATATGGTGCCAGATATGGTTCCAGATACGGCTGAAAGGGCGACATCTAGTATAAATCCAAGAAAGAAAAAATTTTCTTTATGCCAATAATTACAGTCTCAATGTATCCTGGCAGAACCACGCAACAAAAAGAGGAATTTGCAAAGGCAATAACAAAAAATGCAGTTGAAATTCTAAAAACAAAGGAATCTCATGTTATTGTGGTTTTTGAAGACAATCCAAAAGAAAATTGGTACCTTGCAGGCAGCCCCCTGTAAGGCGCTAGTCTTTTTATGCTATATCATGATAGCAAACCCATGAAAGTAGCTGTTGTGCAATTCAAGGCATCAACTGAGAAGAAAAAAAACTTGGCAAAAATTCTTGATTACATTTCATCAGCTGCAAAAAAGGGGGCTCAGCTATGTGCGTTTCCGGAATACATGATGTTCTATACTACATCAAATCAGTCAGCAAAACAGCTGGTAGATCAAGCTGAAACAATCAACGGTGATTTTGTTTCACAAATTGCAAAAGCGGCCAAGAAAAACAAGATACAAGTTGTAGGTACGATATACGAAAAAAGCAAGAAAAAGAATCGTGTCTATGACACTGCATTCATAATCAACAAATCCGGCAAAATCGCATCCACATACAGAAAAATACATCTATATGATGCGCTTGGCTTTAGGGAATCTTTCAAGCTAGAGCCTGGTCACAAAATTACGCCGCCTACAAAAACGACAATTGGCAAACTTGGAATGCTCATATGTTATGACCTGAGATTTCCTGAAATGTCACGCATTTTGGCGTCATCAGGATCTGAAATTCTGGTTGTACCTTCTGCCTGGGTGCGGGGCCCACACAAGGAAGAACACTGGTTGGCACTGAACAAAACTCGCGCAATAGAAAATGGATGCTATGTCATTGCACCGGGACACCTAGGTAACATTTACTGCGGTCGAAGTCTGGTGGTGGACCCTTATGGCAAAATTATACTGGACATGAAGCACAAGCCGGGAATCGGAATTGTAGATATCTCACTTGACTTGGTCAAAAAGACACGACTGTCGCTGCCTCTGCTAAAAAACAGAAGAACCGACATTTACTCAGATCTCAGTCTTTAGGTTTTTTTGACGGGCAGTGATAGTTTGCGCACTGCTTGAGCCATTTCTGCTTTCTGGAATATCTATACAATATCATGGGCCACTGGCACTCTGTACATGCTGACTTTGTAGCGTAGATCATTGCCTTTTGTAGCATTGGAGAAGATGCCTTGCAGCCATTATAGTAATTGGAGCAACCCATAAATCGTTTCTTGGTTTTTCTGGATCTAATTACCATTAGTTTTCCAATTTTGCAGCTGGGACATGGTACAAGTCCGTTCTTTGGCTCATTTGATCCCAAAATCACGTACTTTTTCTTGCTTGCAGACCAGGAAAGAAAGGAATTTGCATCATAGTATTGGCGCATCTCAGTTTGGAGCTTGGCGACTTTGTTTTTTGTGACTCGCACCTTTCCAAGCTTTTTTGGCTTGACAGCTGAGATTAGCTTTTGTTTTAGCAACACTATGATATTTCATGAAGAATTTTTATATGGACCTAGTCGAAAACTGTCGTGGAAAAGGTCTGCGTTCTTGGCGCTGGTAGCACCAAATATGGAAAATTAGAAGATTCTATTACAGATATTACTATTCAGGCGTCAGTTGGCGCAATTGAAAGCGCAGGAATTGACCCAAAAGAGATCCAGGCAGGCTACATATCCAATGTTTTTGGCGTAGCAGACAAGCAGGTACACCTAGGCCCAGTCGTAATGAGTAATCTGGGAATTCCGGAAAAACCATCATTATCAATCGAGTCTGCATGCGGATCCGGCTCGGTATCGTTTAGAGAGGCATTTGCAAACGTTGCGGCTGGATTTTACGATGCAGTGCTAGTTGCAGGAACAGAAAAAGTAACTCACACAGGTACAGAATGGACTACAACATATTTTTCGTATTGTTCTGATTTCTTTTATGAGGGTGGTGCAGGTGCATCATTCCCAGGCTTGTTTGCATCAATGGCTCGCGCGTATCTAACTGAATTCAAGGCAACAGAAGAAGACTTGGCGCGAGTGGCAGTAAAGAACCACGAAAACGGCCTGCTAAACCCAAAGGCACACCTACGAAAGAAAATCACAATAGATGATGTGTTAAATTCAGCAGTTGTGGCAAGCCCACTAAAACTATATGATTGCTGCCCATTCTCCGATGGCGCAAGCGCAGTCATACTGTGTAGTGAGAAATTTGCCAAGGAACATTCCAAGAATTACGTTAATGTTATTGGATCGGGACGTGGTGGATCACCTGCAACACTGCAGGGCAGAGATCACATGACTACCATACCGAGCACAAAACTAGCTGCACAAGCGGCATACAAGATGGCGGGAATCACACCAAAAGACATTGATTTTGCCGAAGTGCATGACTGCTTTACAATAGCGGAAATTGTTGACACTGAAGATTTGGGATTCTTTGAGAAAGGCCAAGGAGTCCAAGCAGTAAGAGAGGGCAGAACTGCCAAGAACGGCGAAATCGCAATTAACCCATCAGGCGGATTGAAGGCAAAGGGCCACCCAATTGGTGCAACAGGGGTGGGACAAGTAGTTGAGGTATTTGAGCAATTAACAGGAAAAGCAGGTGAGCGCACCGTAAATGATGCAAAAATCGGCTTGACCCACAACTTTGGCGCAACTGGAGCCAGTTGCGCAGTTCACATTTTCCAAAGCGTGTAATCAGCCTTGACGATGAAGCAAGAGTTCATTGATGCTGTCAAGTCAGGCAAGGTTCTAACCAAAAAATGCACCAAATGTGGTCATTTGCACTTGGCAACTGTCTACTTTTGCCAAAACTGTGGCGCAAAGGGCTTTGAGAACAAAATTCTGGATGGCACAGGCACAGTTGCCACATATACCATAATCACGGTCCCGCCTGCGGGCTTTGAAAAATACACCCCATATGCCTGGGTTGTAATGAAAATAGATGGATATGAGATCCGAATTTCTGGCTTTTTGGGCGGAATTGCCTCTCCCGCACAGCTCCCAGTTGGCGAGAAGATCAAAATAGTTGGCTATGATGATCGCGGAATCCTCTTAGAGAAACAGTAAACCGTTTTTTACCAAATCAGTCGCAAAAATCAAAAAAGATTCTTAATAGTTTTGCCAAATTCTGATCGTTATGTCAGTTGACGTGACCTGCGGCAAATGTGGATCAAAAATCTCCAACATGAAGATGCTAAAGTCTGTTAAGGATGTAATGAAACATTACAATTCCAAATGTCCGTCCTGCGGTCAGACTCTGTCCACCTCTGAATTTTCAATCGACGTTAGCAAAAACTGATCGATAAAGTTTGTTTTTAGAAACTTCACAAGTCTTATTTAGTACTGATCTGAAGCCATATTCATGAGTATTGAGGCTGCTGGGATGATCGATCCCAAAAAGTCTGGCGGAATTTTACAATCTACATCAAAGCGTGTAAGAATGATCTTCTCTGTCATGGCTAGTCCAAACAGAATTGATATTTTGCGAATCCTAAACTCTAAAGGCCCACTAACATATTCCGAGCTAAAGTCACTTGCGGGATTCAAGTCTAAAAAGGAAAGCGGCAAATTTGCATATCACTTGCGAAAACTGTTGCGACAATCGCTTGTTGCACTAAACAAGTCAGAGAGACGTTACACTATTACAAATCTTGGAAAACTAGTACTAAGTCTTGCAAGACAAATTGAAGAGCGCTCTATCATCGAGTCTGGCAAAATGTATGTCAGAACATCACATGAATCAATAGAAGAATTCAATTCTCATAAAATCATCCAGTCTTTGGTCCGCGAGGGAAGCCTTCCACTAGAATTAGCACAAAAAATCACCGAAGAGGTGGAAAACCGCATCTACAAGTACCAGACAACATATCTGACAGGCTCACTCATTCGTGAAATGGTAAACTCTGTTTTGCTAGAGCACGGACACGAGGAATATCGCAACAAGCTAGCACGTCTGGGCATGCCTGTATTTGATATTCAGGAAATACTCACAAATGTAGACAATATCGACAATGGTGCACAGGGGTTATTCTTCAAGTCCGGCCAAACAATATTTGCTGAAAATCTCTTACTGAACACACTACCAAAAGATGTTGCGGACTCGCATCTGTCTGGCGACATTCACATTTCAAATCCGGGAATTTGGTCGCTATTACCAGATACTATCTTCTTTAATCTAAAAGAACTAGTCGAAGACGGAGTTGATCTCAAAGGAAAATTCCTTGGAGTCTCCAGAATCACAACAGTCAAGACGCTGGACAACCTAATGTCTTCTCTTTCAATGATCATATCTCTGGCATCAAAGGAAGCATCCAAAGAAATCATTCTGGATGGATTAGTGCAACTTTGCGCAAAACACGCAAAGAACGTAACCGAACTAGAAGAAAAGCTAGTCGGAGCCCTGGTCACCTCTTCTACTGCATCCAAGTACACCAAAGAGCCAACACTGGTCTCATTTAGAATTGAACTGGGAGCAGAGCCAAAGGTAGTTGGTGCAATACTAAATGCATACAAGAACTATGTCAAGATGACTCCAGTGCCCCAAGTCGGCCTCATAATAGATTATTCCGCAGGCAAGATCGCTGATATTTCACAAATAGCATCCGAGATAATTTCTCTTGGAGGTAAAATCCTCTTCTCCAAAGATGAAACATCATACAGCGGAATTTCTCGAATCAAGGCAAAAAACAGCACATCATCGATCAATTTACAATCGCTGACAATAAACCTGCCAAGACTTGCGTTTGAGTCCAACAAGGACGAGACCTACTTTAGGGCAAGACTGGCATTACTAATGAAGCCAGCACTTGCTGCAATGTCTTTGCGCAAAAAAGACATATCCGATCTGACTCGACGCGGACTGAATCCAATGCTTGCAGCAAACACGCAATACATGCAGAGAAGCTCAGTTGGACTGGTCGTTAATTTAGTGGGACTCAAGGAAGCTGTCTTTAACATATTGGGCTATTCAGATGACAAGGAAGGACATGAAATACTCTACAAGGTCCTACAAACAGCAGTAGATGTAGCCGAGAAAAAGGGCAAGGAGATGGGCGACTCGGTCATTGTAACTATGACGGAATCTGATGGCACGCCTAGATTTGGTTCACTTGATGGTGAAAAATATGGCAAAATGTCGGTTCTAAAATCGCTAGAAGGCGAAGGCTATTCGCAAGGAGTAGTAATTTTAGCCTCAGAATTAGACTCGTTGGGCGCAAAGTCCGAAAAAATAGCGGACGCCAACAAGACAGCCAAAATACTAAACGGAGGCGTGCTGGTACAAGTCAAATTTGAGCGTGATTCCGAGATAGAAGACATCAAAAAGGCAATAGAAAAGACAGGCGATCTAGTAGGCTCATTTAGGCCAAGCAAGGACGTTCCTATCTGTGGCAACTGTGGCTTCAAGGACGAAAAGCTCTTTGAGAAATGCCCCTCGTGCAAATCCCCATACATCATCAGCTAAGAATCTGAAA
Organism: uncultured Candidatus Nitrosotenuis sp.; assembly: GCA_964470325.1. Taxonomy (GTDB): domain Archaea; phylum Thermoproteota; class Nitrososphaeria; order Nitrososphaerales; family Nitrosopumilaceae; genus Nitrosotenuis. The sequence continues at coordinate 36,332 of CAYYBJ010000002.1, forward strand.
ATCGCAAACTTCATTTCTGTGGAATAAAAATTATTTCTCCTTGACGAGTCGATCTGTTTCAAAATTGGCGCGAATCGTTTTTGGATCCACGAATGATCAAAACGAAAATTCTTGGACTGGTGTAAAAGTTGTTGAGCTAAAATCTGAAACTTTTCGGCGTCACGGTTATATCCAAACCGATTATACCTACTGAGGGGAGATAATATGACAACAGATTTTTCTCAAATTGAAAGTTCGATCGTTGACGTAAAGAAGCGCGACGGACGAATTACAGCATTTAATAAAGAAAAGATCACCAATGCGATCTACAAGGCTCTGGTGGCAAACGGCCAGCCAGACCGCAAAATAGCTGACGACTTGACCAGCGGGGTTTTGGACAAGCTTATCCAGCAGGGATTTGCAGCATCCAATCCACCAAGTGTTGAAGACGTACAAGACATGGTAGAGTCGACACTAATCGAAAAGGGCTATGGCGAAATTGCCAAGGCATACATTTTGTACCGACACGAACGTCGCAAGGTACGAGAAGACAAGATGAAGGTTCTCAACACCAAAAACTTGGATTCAGTTGCAAAGTCCTTTGATCTGAACTGCCTGCGAGTTTTAGCATCAAGATATCTATTAAGAAACAACAAAAACGAAATCATTGAATCGCCAAGCCAAATGTTTGAGCGAGTTGCAATTCTAGTTGGAGTTGGTGACATTCTCTATGATTCTGAACTATATGTCAGAGAGGGAGGGGCCCACCAAGATGCCGAAGAAGCAAGAAAATACTTGGCAAAACTAGATGACTTTGATTACAAATTCAGGATAGGCCAATACTATCTGAACAAGTATCACTTCCGTGGATTGATCAATCAGTATGTCTATCTGGCAAAGCGCGGACAAATGAAAAAGAGCTTCAAAGAAGTACTGACATTACTTGCAGCAAAGAAATTTGAGCAATATGCAGACCGCATCACAGAATACTATACTCTGATGACAGAGCAGGACTTTTTGCCAAACTCCCCAACAATGATGAATGCAGGTGCAAGACTAGGACAACTATCTGCCTGCTTTGTTCTAGGCATGCCTGACGACATGGCAGATATTATGAAGTCAACATCTGATGCCGCACTCATATTCAAGTCCGGCGGAGGAGTTGGAATCAACTATTCCGACCTGAGACACGAAGGAGACATTGTTGCATCAACATCTGGTGTTGCATCAGGACCCGTATCCTTCATGAACATCATCAATACTGTCACAGAAGTAGTAAAGCAAGGTGGAAAAAGACGCGGTGCAAACATGGGAATCCTAGAAGCATGGCACCCAGACATTGAAAAATTCATCACAAACAAAACCCAAGCGGGAATCCTAGAGAACTTTAACGTATCAGTTGGAATCTGGGAGGACTTTTGGTCTGCACTGGTAGACTCTGCCGATGGCAAGTACACATTACGCAGTCCAAAAGACAGAGCACCAGTAAAGGAAATCAACGCACACCAGCTAATCGACCTAATTGCACTATCTGCATGGAAGAGCGCAGAGCCTGGTTTGATATTCTTTGATAATATCAACAAGTACAATGTCTTTGCAAAGGCAAGGGGCGGACCACTACGTGCAACCAACCCGTGCGGTGAGCAATCACTGTACCCATACGAGTCATGCAATTTGGGCTCGATCAACCTAGCAAATCTTGTAAAAAGAAAGGCGGACGGCCAATACGAATTTGACTGGCAGAGATATGAAGAAACCATCCGAAAAACAACGCGATTCCTCGACAACGTCATTGACATGAATCACTATCCAGTTCCAGAAATAGACCAAGCATCAAAGGAATCTAGAAGAATCGGCCTAGGTGTCATGGGCGTAGCAGATCTACTATACAAGCTGAGAATTCCATACAATTCCAAGGAAGGATACGAATTCCAGTACAAACTAGCTGAAGCACTGACATACTATTCCATGGAAGAAAGCGTAGCGCTTGCTCGCTCTAGAGGAGAATTTGATCTGTGCTCAAAGACAGAATTCCCAGAAGGCAAGATTCCAATCTCTGGATATTATGAAAAGCCAAAAGGAGAGCACTACTATGATTGGGATGCGCTGATTGCAAAAATCCAAAAGCACGGAATCCGAAACGTTCTGACCACAACAGTGGCCCCAACAGGGACACTGTCCATGATTGCGGACTGCTCAAACGGAATGGAGCCGACATTTGCTCTAGTCTTTGAGAAACGCGTCACAGTTGGACGATTCTTCTACACTAACAAAATATTCGAGCAAGTCTTGCGCGAAAACGGACTGTATTCAGAAGAACTATTGGCAAAGATTGCAGACAACTATGGCTCTGTTAGAGGACTAAAGGAAGTCCCAGAATGGATTCAAAACATTTTCGTCACTGCAATGGACATTCACTGGTCTGATCATTTGATGGCACAAGCAGTATGGCAAGAATGGATTGGAAACGCAATAGCGAAGACAATCAACATGCCACACGATGTTTCAGCAGACGATGTAAAAGCTGCATATTTGCTTGCCCACGAGCTTGGACTCAAGGGAATCACCGTGTATAGAGACGGCTCTAGACACACCCAGGTCTTGCACATGACTAGCGAAAACGCAGAAAAGACATTTGATGTAGTTGCAAGCTCGTTCCTCAATGAGTTCATCTCAAAGAACATCAAAAATAACTACATCCGAGCTCAGGTAAACAATGCGCTACAGCTCAAAATTCCAGAGGAACCACTGCTGGAACAAGTAGCAAAAGAAGAAGTATCTGAAGAGATGCTTTGCCCGTCCTGCAAGAACGCCCTAGTATTCGTAGAAGGATGCAGCATCTGCATAGAGTGCGGGTTCTCCGGATGCACATCTGGATAATCATAGCCTAATTCTTTTATTATCACTTTTTTCACTTCTTTTTTGTGGACAAGAAAATATTCATCGCAATAGGAATTGCGGTTGTAGCCATCGCTGCTTTAACTGCATCATCATACATACCACAAGATAGCACTTTTCCAGCATCTCAGAAAAACGACAAGCTTGGCCTAGTCATAAACACACCAACGCAGCAAGTAACATTGGACCAAATCAAAAAGACCTATTCGAAGGCTGGTGAGTCTGGTGCAGGCAGGACCAATCTGTACATGTTTTGGAATAATGTCGAACCAGAACAAGAAAAATACAATTTCAAAGAATCCGACATCTTGATGAGCCTAAACAAGAACAATGACATGCAGGTAACACTTTACTTTTCCATAGTAAACGGCAGAACAATAGGACCATATCCTACATGGATGGGAACTCCTGGCTTTGGAACATCGCTAGAGACCAAGGCAACTAGAACCCTGGATGCCGTTCTGACTAGATATGATGGCATAATCGACAGTGTGATAATTGGCGCAGAACTAGACTCGTACTTTGATGATGCTGATGGAAGCGTCAACCTATACCGAGAATCATTTAACAATATCTATAATGAATTAAAGCAAACACATCCAAATCTGAAAATGGGAAACGCGTTTTCACTAAACAACATCCTGAACAAAAATCTCACAAACTATGTCACCGAGTTTGCGGATACTGGGGATTTTGTTGCATTTACGTATCTTCCAGTTGACCGAATTAACAATATTGCAAAGACTCCACAAGAGGCGCAGGCAGACTTGGAAGAAGCACTAGAGATGGTGCCAAACAACAAAGTCGCCTTCTTTGAGATAAGCTGGAGCACTGCAGGAGACATTGGGGGCTCTGAGAAATCCCAGGAGGAATTTATCAAATTGGCCTATGACTTTTATCGAGAGAACCAATCCAAAATAGAATTTTTCAATTGGTATCGTATCTATGATAGGCCGAACGGCTCATGTGTAATTGATCAGCAGTTTTCCAACTCTCAAGTATCGCTGACTAATAATGACCAATATGTCAGAAAAAGGCTTGGCAATTACGTGTGCAATGCGGGCCTGCTAAAGACGGATGATTCTGCAAAGCATGGCTGGAATGAACTAAAAGCTCAAATCGGTTCTAGCTAAAATGTTATCGTTAGTAATAGTAGAGGCCTCACTTGAATTGGTACCAAGAGAACTATACAACCACAATGCCATAACGGCATATTGTAGAAAGATGGGAAAAAAACCATCAGAAATTTTGCTTGATAATTCGTGGCATTTTGGGGCAATGAAGGGCCTAAAAAACGAGATAAAGCGGGGACGGCCAGATTTGGTGCATTTTTGCCTACTTGAGGCATGCACAATTCCGCTGTACCAGAAGGATGAAATCTCTATTTATGTTCATACAATAGACGATCATGTGATCACAGTGGGCGAGCGGGTACGGTTTCCCAAGTCGTATCACAGATTTGCGGGAATCATGGAAAAGCTCTTTGCAGAAAAGATAATCGAATCCGATGATCAAAAACTCTTTGAAATGAAAAAGATGAGCTTTTCTGATTTAATTGATACAATAGATCCGGATCAAGTCATAGGACTGTCATCAGAGGGAAAGAAAACTAGCTATGGTGAAGTGGCAAAAATGTGCACGGATGAGACCTGCCTTGTCATAGGTGGATTCCCAAAGGGAGAGTTTTTTGATTCTACGAAAAAAAGCATTGACTCGTTGTTCTCAGTAGATGATAACCCGCTTGAGGCACATGTAGTAGTTGCTCGAACTTTGTATGAATACGAAAAAACGATTTTTATGTAGGCTGAATGGGCTTGAATTCTGTGCGGCCGTAGTATAGCCTGGTAGTACGCTGGACTTCCAATCCCGTTACCCGGGTTCAAATCCCGGCGGCCGCACCTGATTTTATCTTGACAATTTCATCTGTATTGTTGAAAAATGAATCTCATGCTTGTCTGATTATTTCTTTAACGTCTTGGTATAATCAATTCCAAGGCAAATCCATTCTGATAATGCATTGCCTGTCTTGCATCCTGCAGGGCCAACATAGACAAACCCCTTCATCGGTTTTCCAGTAAAATCCATCACTCGTGTGTGCGGCCTAGTCAATGCTTTCTCATAATTTTCGGGACCAGTTCTTACAACCAGATCATCATTTATTATTCCACAAAACATCTTGCCGTTTTGGAGAAATGCCAGTCCTCCAAACATTTTCTTTTCCGTAATGTTTCTTTTGCCTTTTAGTGATTTTCGTATACGTATGGCAAGCTTTTCGTCATATGTCATGGCTTTTTCTGATACAACACGCTAATTATTATTGAGACACTCACCAGTCCGACAAACCACAAGAACAGCTCATAGGCAAGCAAGTGTAATGGCTCGCCAAACAACCCAAATGGAGCAAAAAGCTCAAAGAACACCGCAATTGTTCCCCACAAAATGGCCCCATAAGCAACACCTTTTCTTATTTTGGTGCGGCCAGGAATTGAATCGTACAAAACAGCAAACAAAAAGCCAAAGATTGCAGGCGTGATCAATAATGCCGGAAGAAGAGATCCAAGCTGCGGAACTGGCTCCAACATGGTCCATACAGCAACAAGTTTTGGGCTTTGATTCAGACTGGAGCTGAAAATCACATTATGTGAAAATGGATTCATGAACAAGCCAAAAAGTATGAGCATGTTTGCTGTGGAGGCTACTGGAATTGTAATTGCAAGTCTTTTCCAGTTTATGGAAAAGTTTTTGCTTATTTGCATTAAACAATTAAATACTTGTTTAAGTATTAAGTGTTATGGGATCTCCCTGGAAGGCACTTTCTGATGATTCGCGAAGGCAGATCATGCTCTTGTTAAAAAACAAGGAAATGACCCCAAGCCAGCTAGCAGAACACTTTGAGTTCACACTACCTGCAGTATCGACTCATTTACGTGTGCTCAAGGAGGCAGACCTCATATCAGAGCACAAGCAGGGCAAGAACAAATTCTATTCAATTAACCAAAAAGAAGCACTGGATCTGCTAGGTTTCTTTGAGAACATGTGGGGATACAAGCTAAATTCGCTCAAGGAATTTGTTGAAAACAAGGAAAAGAAAAAGAAATGAGCTCTAGTATGATTACCAAAGTAATTGAGATTGATGCCTCGCCAGAAACAGTCTTTAAGGCAATTTCTGATCCGGCCGAGCTGACAAACTGGTTTCCGGACCTTGCCGTATTGGAGCCAAGGGTTGGCGGCAAAATGGAGTTTTCCTTTCTAAAAGACTCGCCCAGAAAGCCAATGGAGGTTCCTATGGACTTTTTCAATGAGGGGAGAGTTGTCGAGTTTATCAAAAATAAAAAACTGGCATACACCTGGAAATGGAAGGGCGTGCCAAACCTAGCAGAAACCTTGGTGAGCTGGGATCTAGAGCAAATCAGTGCAAACAAAACTCGTCTGACTCTGACGCACACTGGATTTACAGGAAAAGAGCCTGACATGATGGGCATAAAAGAGCACACCATGGGCTGGACATTTTATCTGGACAAGCTGGTTTTGTACTGCAAGTAGACCAGATTTTTAACAAAATTTACCATTATTTTCCATTTTATCGCCCTCAATTCTGATAACGTCAGTAAACATTGTATATCATGGATAGAAATTAACTCCCAATGGACAAAGTAAACATAGGCCTTTCTCCAAAGGCACGCCAAAAAGTAGTCGGAGTGCTCTCTGGTGTGATATCAGATCAATACGTACTGTATACAAAAACAAGAAACTATCACTGGAACGTAACTGGCGAAGACTTTGCTCAATACCACGAACTGTTTGAAAAACAGTATTCGGCAATTGACGAAGACATTGACGAGGTTGCAGAGCGAATTCGCGCACTGGGGGCAAAAACTCCGGCAACGCTGAGCGAATTTCTCAAATCAACAACTCTACGAGAACATCCAGGAAAATTCCCGTCTGCAAAGGTAATGATCGCAAATCTACTGGCAGACCATGAAACAGTAATACGAAATCTCCGCAAGGGAATCGAAATATGCGATGATGTGGACGATGATGGAACAGAAGACTTTCTCACACAGCTATTAGAAAAGCACGAAAAGACTGCTTGGATGCTCCGCGCAACCCTGGAAAACTAATATTTCCATTTTCCTTTTTTGATATCGTGCCGTACCAACTGGATGATATCGATGTTGCAATAATACAATCATTGATGAAGGATGGGCGCAAGTCATTTAGACAAATTTCTCGCGAAATCAAAATAAGCACGCCGACCGTTCAGGCGCGATATGAGAGGCTGGTAAATGTGGGTCTGATAAAATCAGTCTCGCCAATAATCGATCATGGGCTATTGGAGGAAAAGGCCGAAAAACAGCTAGACATCAAGGCAAGGCCAAGACCTACCAAAATCACAAAAAACATGATACTGAACATGACCTGTGATCTGTGCAATGGCCCAATTTCTGGCAAGCCGCAACTACTCAAGATAGCTGATTTTGAGAGATTTTTTTGCTGCACCACATGTAGGGCAACATACAAGGAAAAGTACAAGGGCCGAATAGAGTCCCTAAACCAAAAAGCTAAGCCCTGATTTTCTTGTAGGCAGATTTTCCAAGCCTATTCATTATTCCTAGGCCTAGTCCATCTCTGTCTATTCCGCGAGCCAGGACAATGTCAATTTTCTTTGCGTCAAATTCCCTAAATGACTTGAACAGATTGGCAGCCATTTTCTCTTGGTTTGTCTGTGTTATGGTCAAGTCTGATTTTGTTTTGTATCCCAAAACGCCCACACGAAGTCCTTGTTTTTTGTAATATTGGAACAGTTCCAAAATTTTTCCATCTGCCTTTGGGCCTTCTATGAGAATTATCTTTGCCTTGGGGGAGTAATGCCTGTATTTCATTCCAGGTGAGCGATGAGCGGATCTTGTTTTCTTGCCATATGTGACTGGATGAATTGAAATTTTGCCAAGAACTTTTTGCAGCTGTTCCAGTGTTATTCCACCTGGCCTCAAAAGCATTGGAGTCTTTCTGGAAAGATCAACCACCGTAGACTCTATTCCTATTTTGGTACTGCCGCCATCGATTATCATGGGTATTTTTTCTGCCAAGTCTTCAGTGACATGTTGTGCTGTGGTAGGACTGGGACGTCCAGCAACATTTGCAGATGGGGCTGCAATTGGTGTGCCCGATTCTGAAATCAGTGCTTGGGCAATCTTGTTCTTTGGCATTCGTATTGCTACTGTGTTTAGGCCTCCAGTTGTTATCTTTGGCACAATTTTGGATTTTTTCAATACTAGGGTTAGTGGCCCAGGCCAAAACCTGTCTATTAGATCAAATGCCGCTTTTGGTATTGCACCTGCCAAAATTCCAAGGTCTGCAATATCTGAGATATGTATGATCAGTGGATTATCAGAGGGCCTGCCTTTGGCCTCAAAGATCTTCTTTACTGCTGTATGATCTAGAGCATTTGCACCCAGACCATAGACTGTTTCTGTTGGAAATGCAACCAGCTTGCCAGTTTGTATGATTTTGGCAGCCTTCCTTATTTGGGAAAGGTTGGGATTTTTTGGATTTATTTTGAGAATTCTAGTCTGCATGTAGTCCGATTTTAAAAAAAGTATATCGCAGTCATATGATTGTATAGTGGTGTGAAGCACGACCCAAAACAAATCGCCCTGCAAAGAATCCAGATTCTAGTAAGAGAAGCACAATCCAACATGTCACAAAATCCGGAGCTTGCTCAAAAGCAGGCTGCTCTTGCCAAAAAGATCAGCACAAAATACAAGGTCGCACTTCCATATGAAATTCGAATGCAGTTCTGCAAAAAGTGCAAGTCATTCATTCCGCCGGGACCTAACGCCAGAATCAGGCTAGGCCGATCTACTCTAAAATCAATCAGAATAACGTGCCGGTTTTGTAATCACACCTACCGCAAGGTCATCACACGACCTAAATGAATATAAGACGATTTGAAAGGTTGACTTTCACATGGCAAAAGCCTACGACGTACCAGCAGACATTCTAATATCAAGACTAGCTGCAATGCTAAAGTCCGAAAACATTGGCAAGCCAGACTGGGCTTCATATGTCAAAACAGGCTCACACGCAGTAAGGCCTCCACAAGACAGAGAATGGTGGTACACAAGATGCGCATCTGTATTTAGAAAGATATACCTGCACGGGCCAATCGGCGTAAACGACCTTAGAATCGATTACGGCGGAAACAAGGCAGTGGGATATGCATTTTCACACCACAGAGACTCTGGCGGCGCTATAATCCGAAATGCAATCCAGGAATTAGAAAAGCTGGGCTATGTCGAAAAAGTACAAGGAAAAGGCCGTGTAGTTACTCATGCAGGAATGAAAAAGCTAGACAGACTAGCATCTGAAATTCTAGATGAGCTTGCAGTGCAAAATCCACTACTCAAAATCTATTCCTAGTGATGTCCTTTGAGCTATGATCAAGGCGAGCCAAATCGACCAAGCGACGAAGAAATCCAAGCGCAAAAAGAAATCATCCTAAAGCAACTATTATCGCCAGAGGCAAGACTAAGACTGACCAACGTTAGAATGGTCAAGCCGGAACTTGCCATGATGGTTGAGAATTATTTGATCGGGGCGGCATCTCAGGGAAAGATCCGATCGCAAATAACGGATGACCAGCTAAAGCAGATACTCCAATCAACACAACAGCCAAAACGCGATTTCAAAATAGAGCGACGATAACCCCAAACAAAATATAATTAGGGGTTTGAAAGACCCAAAACCATGAAGGGTGTAGTCTATGAAGAATATGCACCAGACGATAATTTTGCGCGAATTCTCAAAGTAAAAGAGGTAGCAGATCCAAAACCAAAACCAAATGAGGTTGTTTTCAAGGTAAAAGCAGCTGCTCTAAACTATAACGATATCTGGGGAATGAGAGGCCAACCAGTGGCGGTTCCATTACCACACATTTCTGGCTCCGATGCCTCAGGCGAGGTAATCGCAGTAGGCGAAGACGTATCCACCATCAAGGTAGGAGACAGGGTTGTATCACATTCTAACATGTCATGCAGGGTTTGCAAGGCATGCACAGACGGACGCGAGTATGACTGCACAAAAAGAACAATCTGGGGATTCCAGACAGGTCCAACTTGGGGGGCATTTTCTGAAATAACACACCTGCCAGAAGTAAACGTAGTAAAGATTCCAGACAATGTATCATATGACGATGCAGCAGCTGCATCAATGACATTACTAACATCATGGCACATGCTAGTTGGCAGAGCCAAGATAAAACCAGGCCAAACCGTACTCATCATGGGCGGCGGTTCCGGTGTTGGCTCATTTGGAATTCAAATCGCAAAACTGTACGGATGCACAGTAATTGCAACTGCATCTGGAGACAAGCTGGACAAGTGCAAGCAATTGGGCGCAGATTATGCAGTTGACCACAGAAATCCAGACTGGAGCAAAGAAGTATTCAAGATTACCAAAGAAATCGCAAAATCCACTGGTGGAGTGCCAGGAATCGATGTGTCATTTGATCACATTGGTGAGACACACTGGAATCTACAGCTTACACTACTAAAGTATGGCGCAACACTGGTATCATGTGGTGCAACAACTGGCTATAATGCAAAGACAGACCTTCGACACATCTTCTTCAAGGGAACAAATATCCTAGGTTCTACACAGGGAACAAGAGCAGAACTTGAAGATGGATTGTACTGGATGAGCAAAGGAAAGATCAAGGCAGCTGTAGACTCGATTTATTCCTTTGAGCAGGCAGCAGAGGCTCATACCAAAATGTTGACAGGAAAAGGCCTATTTGGCAAGATCCTGATGAAGCCAGAAGGCGCCTAGATTCTTGGCAAGGCTTTACCGCAGCCTCTTATTTGTACCAGGGAACAATCCTCGCTTTTTAGAAAAGGCAAGAACTTCGCCAGCAGACATTGTTTGCTTTGATCTGGAGGATTCCGTGCCTGATTCTGAGAAAAAAACAGCGCGAAAGCTGATTCGAGACGCTCTAAAATCCAGAAATGCATATTCTAGCTATGTCTATGTTAGGACAAACTCGCCTATCTCTGGCAAAATTCCAGACGACCTAGATGAGATAATCCAAAAGGGACTCGATGGAATAGTAATACCCAAGGTCAACACTCCAAAGGAGCTTGGCAAAATAATCAAGATAATCAAGTCGCTGGAAAAAAAGAGAAAGCTAAAGCCAGTTTATGTAATTCCTTCAATAGAGTCTGCCGAGGGCGTAGTCAATACATATGACATTGCAAAAAGCAGCAAGAGAATCCCGGCAGTAGTCTTTGGCGTCTTTGATTTGCTAAATGATCTGAAAATAGAATACACCAAGCAGTCAGAGGGCGCAAAATATTCCCGCGCTAAAATTCCAATTGACGCAAGAGCAGCAGGAGTTTTGGCAATTGACGCAATTTGGCAGGATCTTAAGGATGTGGACGGCCTAAGACAAGACTGTATCATTGGAAAACGCCTTGGCTATTCCGGAAAATCCATCATACACCCTGATCAAATCATACCAGCCAATGAATTATTTGCACCGAACAAGGCCGAGCTAGAGTGGGCAGCCAAGGTATGCTCTGTATATGAGGAATCTACAAAGAAAGGTAAGGGTGCCACAGTGGTGGACGGCAAAATGATTGACGAAGTGCACTACAAGCAGGCAAAGGCACTAATCGATCTGGCAAAATAACTCACCTAGTCATATACAGCGAATCTGCCTTTATGTGACCAATCACGATGAATACTATTCCTAGTATGATGACGCCTATTGAGAGCTTTTCCGCGGTAATCTCTGGTGAAAAATAAAACCATTCTACATGTTCTGGTCCCCAAACTATTAGGTTCTGAATTGGCATGATTGCAGCTGAAATCAAAAACAAAACCCCAAATGCGGTAAGAACATTGGGGCGTCTCATAACAAACTACGGCAAGTTTTTTAATATAAAATACTGACAAGTAAATTTGCTAGTGCTAACCTGGCAATTGACCTAGTGGTAAGACACAGTATTCTCCAATCACATCTATTAGCCATAAGACCAAATATCAAATCATGAATTACGGCCTTAAAATAAAAAATCTGGATATCCAAGAGAGCTATTTCGCAGGAAAAGCAGAACTTGAAAACGTGGAATACAAAATAAACATACAGCAAGAGGGAAGACTAGGCAAGGCAATTTTATTCCCATTTGCAAAACCAAAGCAGCAAAAGATCCTCGTTAGACTGTCAGGACCTAACAAGTTTGTAGAAGAATATCTAATGTATGGTGGTGAATCGGAATGGATAGAGATCGACTCTAATTCCATAACTGAACATGTTGCGGACAATCAGGACAAATTTGACTATATTGAAATTTATCCAAACCCAGACGAATAAATCTCAGTTTGATACAGTCACACCATTGAAGCTTTATTTTATGGCGACAGGCGTAATGGCTACCTATTTTACACTTGTAATGGTTGTTTTTCCAGGCGCATATCAGGACACCAAAGCTGGCGTACCACAGCCAAGCCTAGAGGTAAGACTATCCACACAACAAATCAAGCTAGGTGAATCATTTGAGATGACTTTGGTTGCCACTAATCTAGGTGAGGGAGCAGACCTGCAAACCCTTACGGTAGAGTTTCCACAAAACCAAAACCTAGACAATGTCAAAATCATATCATATGACTTTTTGCAGTCACCAAAATCATTTCTCAAAGACAGCCAAGTCGGTTCTGATTATAATGGGGGCCAAGACCTAATACATTCAAAATATCCATTCATAGAGGCATACAACAGGCCATCAAAGCCCGGCCATTCCTCTACCATGATCTTGCAAATTACTCCAACCGAACCGGGACCGTTTATCGTATACAGCAAAACTGTTGCAATGCCGCATTTATCAGAAATTTCACATTTTCCAACACAGGGAATGTTGGACCATCAAAACGAGTTTGTCCAAGAACACATCATAGAGGTCATACAATGAAGCGAGAGCTTGCGCCAAGACTAGATTATACAAAATTATTTGGGTTTGCAAATCTTGTGGTTAGCTTTGGCATAATATTGGTAACCAGCGGCGGAAGCTGGGACATTACAAACCATATTCTAAACAAACCAGAGACGTTCTTTGCCCCGCCACATGCAATACTGTATTCTGGCGTGGGACTTGCACTTGTGGGGTTTATCACGCTTTTTATGAGCTGGACCAAGTCAGGCAAACCAATGCCGTTTAGACGAGGAGTCAAAATTACTGCATTAGGAATAGGCCTGCTCTTGTCTGCAGGACCAATCGACTTTGTATGGCATTCTGCCTTTGGGCTTGACGGCCTGCTCAGTCCACCACATTTGGTATTGATTGCAGGCATGGGCCTAGCCAGCATTGGAGCGCTTACCAACACAAAATTCATGCAAAAGGAATCAGGCAAGCTCAGCAAACTTGGCATCATAGTGTCATTTGTGCCAGTTTGGTTTTCTATAACTGGGTTGTTCTATTCATTTTCTTTACCCTTTTCAAAGACGGATTATTTTGATTTTAATCCAAATCCAGTTTTTGCTGCAGGATTTGCTAGTGTGGCATATCCATTTTTGATATCTACAATATTGGTTGGCACGGCCATACTGGCAAGACAAAAGTTTGGAGTAGCATCTTTGGTTGGGGCATCATATATTGGAATAATGACACTGAGTGCAGTTGTGCCAAACCACACTCTGATTCACACAATTCCGTTCTATCTGTCCAATATTATACCGATAGTTCTTGGCGACTATGTTCTATCCAAGGCAAAGAGCACCAAAGTAATGATGGCATCTGGCGCAATTTTTGGAAGCGCATTTTATTTTCTGTATTATCCGCTGATTACATATACATACAATGAAATCACACTAGACAAGCTGATATGGCCAAGCCTCATATCTCTGATCTACTTTGAGATGATTCCACTGGTTGCACCGTTTTTGATAATATGTGGTGGTCTGGTTGGTGCCATAGCAGTAAAATTCGCTCAAGGAATTGCCAGCTAGGACTTTTCCAAACTCAAAAACAGATAATCAATTATTTTTCTCTCTGATAATTTCTTCATCTTTTTCATGGACTTGAAAACCAAGCCTTCCACATTTTTAGAATATGTGGCGACTAGTTTTTGCTTTAGGGCTTGCCTGTTGTGCATGTAAAATTCCGCAAACGGCTCATAAATCAAATCTCCTACTGATTCCTCCTTTTTGAGGCTAAATCCGGCCTTTTCTATCGTATGAAAAATGTGTTCTTTGGTGTATTTTTTTGAAAGCCAGGTTATGGCAAGTATTCCCAGCTTGAACACAGATGAGTCAGTGGCTGTCGGAATTGCAAGTATCATCTTGCCGTCATCTGTTAGGACCCGTCTTGCCTCGCCAAAGAATTTCTCCAGCGGCACAAAATGCTGGGCAGACTCAAGCGCAATTATTCTATCAAATGATCTATCAGAAAACGGAATATCATTTGATGACGAGTTTATCTGAGATATGATGTGGTTGCTTCCGTTTTTCAGCTCTGAAAAATTCAGATCCATACAGCACACATCTAGATGCGAAAATCTTTCCTTCCATATTGTGGCAGGAATGCAAAACCCGCTGCCGACATCTAGAATTTTCCTAGCAGAGCCAAAATCGCCAAACTCAGAAGCATGCTCTGACATTTCCCTTTGCGCATCAGGCAGTGTGGCAGAATTTTTCCAGAGGCCAAAGTTGAGCATCTTGGTGTCTGCACCAATTTGCATCATTGGGCCGAACTTGGAATAGATATCGACAATATCTTTGCCGGAATGCCTGCAATTCCATAATATGACATCAAGTGGGTTTACTGTGATTTTTTGGTTCATTTCTTGTATTCAGAGCAGAGCCTGTCCCCGCAAACGACTCCCTTTGTCTTTGCCCCATATTTCCAGGTCTTTACCTTGATGGCCTTGGCAGCATCAGCATCTTCTATTACCAAAGCTAGGCCGGAAAACAAACCAATGACTGCAAACAAAACCAGGAATGCTCTGAGTGCGGAAAATATCATGATATATGAAGAAAAAGGGGTTATTTTAGGTTCAATGGAATGCTTCCAGAGCCCCACGGTTCTTTGACGTTGAACACATACTGCTTTGATGGGTCAAACTTGAAGTCTACATAGCTTCCATAACCAATTGCCGGGCCAAAGAGCATGTTAAAGGTCCTAGATGCCCCCGGCTTTAGCACGATCTGGCCGTTGGTAAAGTCTTGTGCTGAATATTTGTATGTGGTAGTGCCATCAGATACGTCATAGTTGCACACTGCGGGACCAGTACAATACAGAGTAATGTTGTCCTTGGAACCAGTGTTCTCAACTAGGAATCTCAGGTTCACAATGTCTTTGCCACTGCTTTTTTCTACTGTCGCTCCTGCATAATAGAATGTAATTGGTCCTATTGTGGTTTTAGTTGCCTTTGCCTTGAATGTAGCATCGCCAGAGCCTGCCTTTAGTGCCTTTTCGCATTCGTATTGCTCTCTCTGATTTTCCTTTGCCTTGCATTCGGCTAGTTTTTCCTGCATTGGATCTATTGTTGTTACTTGTGTTGTGCTAGATGGTTCTTCTGCTTTCTTTATCTCTGTCTTTTTTACTTCTTTCTTTTTGGTTTCTTTTTTTGTCTCTTTCTTTTCTTTCTTAGAATCTTTTTTTGTGTCCTTTTTCTTGTCCTTTTTTTCTTCGGCGTGTACACTCGCAGACATACCGACACTTAGGATCAGGCTAGCTGCTATTACTAGTGCAACAAGTTTGATTGTGTTTTGCGTCACTTGATGTTTCATTGATGTGACTTTGCAATTTTATTATATAAACTAGCGATAAGATTCTTACCTAGTGCTAATTTCTTCATTCTGCAAATTGGCACTAGGAAAAAATTATTCGAGTTTAAATAAAACAATCTTCACTCATTTCTATGTCGTGTGGTGTGTCTGCTGATTTCAAGGTAGAGCGCACAAAATGGATTATGACGCAGATTGAACAAAAAGGTTGAAGTTTTGTACGAAATTTGTCCTCTGCTTATGACAAGGGAACCATGCATAACTAAGATAACATCCCCAGTCAAGATCTAGCTCATTAGAAAAATTTTCGTCTGGAGAATTTACTGCTCTGCCTCAACAATAGATCGTCTAATTGATTCTATTATACTGATGTACTGTTTGCCAACAAATCTCGCAATTTTGATTACCAAATCCATGCTATCGGATGCTACAAATGCGTATTTTGGGTCGAATTCTTCCTGCATGACATGATTAAGGTTTTTTTGAATTTAACTCGTGCTAAATTAATACCCTAGTGCTAACTTTGAATATCTGTAACTACAGCCTATTAACCAAAAGTAACTAGTTACTTCATGAAATACAATCTAAAAATAAAAAAACTAGGCATACAAGAGAGCTACTTTGTTGGAAAAGCAGAGATTTTAGGCAATGAATACACAATTAACATTCAACATGAGGGAAGATATGGAAGGCAATTTTATTTCCATCGTCTAGAGAAAAGATAGGTGAGAAGATCCTTGTATCATTTACAGGATCTAACCAGGTGGAGGACTTTTTGACCTTTGCCGGAGAATCAGAATGGATTGAAATTGATTCAAATGAATTGCCAATTTTATTGCAGACAATCAGGATGAATTTGATAATCTAGAAATTATCACAGGCCTAACCTAATAAATTCCACACTCTAACTATAATATTGAAAAAGAAATTCTTTTTTCCACATGCATGTTGACCAGAGCTGTAGCATCTCTCCAAATGCAGAAATTAAGAATCCTAGTACCTGCCCCAATTACATCATTAAAGAAAATTCAATATGGATATTTACAACATTACATGTGGTTTCTAGTGATAAATTCACTCTGAACCATTTTTGCCTTAAATTATATGAAAAATATTTTCAATATGACTTGAAGTGAGTTTGATCCCCAAATAGAGTCTTTCACAGCTCATTTCAGGTCACATCTTGCATCTGATGGATTTTAGAATAATCTTTTGGAATTTTGATAGATAAACATTCGTAGAAAATCTACTCATAACTAGTCCAATTCTAAATATCAATTCCAAAAAAGTTATTGCAATAGATTTGAGCAATAATAATTATCCATCATTCTTGCAGTCAATATTGAGTTATAGCAATTGTACTCGGCCCAATCCTTCAACACAAAACTAGAAGATCAATCTGATTTCTCCACATTAATCATCCACCATATTAGCCCTATTGTTAAAGATGAAAGAATTGATTTGTTTTTT
>CAYYBJ010000003.1:0-52371 GCA_964470325.1 uncultured Candidatus Nitrosotenuis sp.
GTAATCAGCTGTAGGGAAACAGATTCGCTAGGATTTGCGCTGGACATAATAAACAACAACAAGACTTCACGCCTCGTCGTAACTGATCACAGAGGAAATGTCAAAGGAATAATCACGACGAATGACTTTCTAAAGCACAGTGAATATTTCAAAAAATCAGTGGCAAAAATTCGCAATTATTTACTGCCAAGGGGAACATCTGAAGACAAGAAGGTAAGTGAGCTTATCGAATACGAAGTTCTTATTGTAGAGCCAGACGATGATTTGGCAACAGCAGCTGATCTCATGGCAAAAAACAATGTCAGCGGAGTACCAGTAATTGTGTTAAAAAACAGCAAGTTAGACGGAATTGTGACTAAAGCAGACGTGGTTAGAGCATTCAGCCAAGTAATCCCACACGCAAAGTTGTTAGAAAAATACAAGACATTTCGCTAACTAGTAATAGTTCAGAGTGGTAGTGATATAGTTGGAGAAGACATCGCAGAAAAGACAGCCACATCCACAAAAAAAAGAGATAACGCGTAGCATAACATACCGACTTCCTGCAAAAATAGTAGAAGATCTAGAAACCGAGGCAATGCAAAAAAATATCTCACATAATGTTTTGGTAAAACAAATTTTAGAAAAATACACCAAGTGGGACCGCTTTGCAGACAAAATTGGAATCATCCCAATCCCAAAAAGCATCCTAGAGGAGCTCGGCAAGGAGATGTCAGGTGCAGACATTAATCGAATAATTAATGCCATTGTGCCACTGATCAAAGAATCTGTGCTTTTCATGAAAGGAACATATGATCTAAAGCGCTGCATAGAAACCCTAGAGGATTACATGCGTGCCTCAGGCATGAAATCAGACCACAGAGTCGAGGGAGCAATGCACCATTTCATAATACAGCATGAGCTGGGCCTAAAGTGGTCATTTTTCACAGAGCAGCTATTCAAGGAAATATTCCACGAGTTTGTGCCAAACAAAGCGCTAAAAATTCAAACCACAGAAAAAACAGTAATTGTATCAATTGAGCTAGGATCCGACTTTTCAGAGCACGACTATTAAAAAAAATAAAAAAAGTTATTGAACTTGGATTGCGCTTGACTTTGGTTTTGGAGTTGGAGTAGCTTTTGGTATTGTGATGTTGAGTATGCCGTCAGTCAGCTTTGCAGCAGTCTTATCAGAGACTACTTTTTCCGGTAACGGTAGAGTTCGATAGTAAGAGATCTCACTTCGTTCTTTTCGCAAATAGTTCTTTTTCTTTTCCTCTTCTTCCTCTTTGTGCTGCGCAGAGATCTCTAGGGAGTTATCAAATACATTCAGCTTTATTTCGTCCTTTTTTACTCCAGGTATTTCTGCCTTGATTACATATTTGTCTCCTTCATCTACCACGTCGCATGAAAGGGAGCTCATTTTTGGCATTGATGGAAGAGATGGAAAGGATGAAAATGATTTTTCAAATTCCCTTCTAAAGTTCTCAAACGCTTTGTCTAGGCTTTGCCAGTTGAACGGCCAAGCCGGTACAAGTTCTGTCTTCTTAGATTCATCTTTGGTCATTGGTGGAAGGACTGGTTTTGTTATTTATTACACAATGACACAATTCTCAAATCTGAATTTCATGCTATTTTTTCTTGGATTCGATTGCATCACCATTTTTTGGTGATTTTATTTCAGGTTTTTGCTCCGGCTCTTTTAGGAGGTCTTTGCGCACCAAAATAGGTACGCCATAGAATGTGGCAAGAGTTATCGCATCAGAAGCACGGTAGTACTTGAGCAAAATGTCCTTTTTGCCTGTAAAGTACAGGTTTGCCCGGAAAATTCCGCCAGTTTCATAAATTTTGATTCTGACTAGAATGATTTCGTTTTCCTCGCACATTTGCTCAAACATGTTGTATATGGTAGGCACTTGCTCGCGCTTGCCATCCAGGAAATTTGCAATGTGCTGAGCTACTTCGGCAGAAAATGCAGTCATGTGGAATTCCCGTCCATCAATGGATTTGAGCACCATCACACCAAGATGGTCAATTAGGCCAAGGCCCGATATCACTACTGTTTCATAGTCTGCGTCTTGCTGTTCGTCAATTTTCATCAAGATTGATTAGGTTTTTGCAAATAAAACCAAACATGGCAATTCTCAATCATGATATTTGAAAACCATCTCTGATATTTTACTGGTATATTTTAAAAGAAATCTCCCCTAGTCACCGCATGAATAAAGAAATTGCAGACTATATGAAAAAACACCTAGACCTACTCTCAGAGCAAACAAAGGCATACCAGCCATTCATCAAAACAGCATTTCCTGGTCTGAACATGTCCGATGCCTGCTTTAATTTGGTTGTGGGAAATGCGTTTGCAGTCTTTTTGGGCCAATACGCAATGAGAATCATATCCCCGACAGAGACAGACTTTGTAGAGTTTGGCCAACTTGTATCACAGTACAAGAAAAAGATAGATGAATTGTTTTCCTAGTCTTCTATTTTGATTTTCTTTCCCTGAAATGTCTTTGGCAGAATTATAGTAAGCCTACCATCAGCAAATTTAGCCGTGATTTTATCAGAATCCACCCCCCTTGGTATGGACATGCTTTTTTTGAAATACTCGTACTGGTAGCTTTTTCTGTGCTCATCACAATACGTCTCCTTTAGTTTTGCCTCTACTGTTATGATGTCAGAATCAGCAAAAACATTGACGTCTTTTTTGTCCACAAGTGGCAGATCAAATTCTAAGACCCATTTCGATTCGTGTTCTCGGATGCAGCTTAGTGGAGCTAGCACCTTTTGCTCCAAATCATCACCAAACCAAAAAACAGGATAAAACTCAGAGTCCATCATATCACCGATATATTGGCGGAACCTTTGATGGTGCCTGCTTTTCCTGCAGAGCATCAAGTGTTTCCTGCATTAGGGTTCTGTGCTGGATTCGTAGGTAATCAATTCGTTTTTGTATATCCTTGGTATCAACTTGGATTTTTAACACCTTTGCTAGTGAGGTAATTGCAAATATCGATGCCTGCGGATCTGGAAAAAAAGGATGGCATGATGTGTACAGCATCAAAAGCGGAATCCCATAATTTCTAAAGACCATTATCACTGTAGCATCTGTTCCAATAATAGAGCCTGCTAGAAACTTTGGTAGATCATTTTCATACATTATTTTCTCAAAGGATGCATGAGTTGCAAGGCCGTACGTTTTGGCATCTTTTGAGTCGGTGCTTTGCGTGTCAACTCCGCTTGGGGTGATTACTTTGCCAATTCTATTTTTTCGGCAAAATTGCGCAACAGATGAGACAAACTCGTGTGCGATCTCTGGAAAAATTGGCACATCAGATATGATTGCGTAAATGTTGTCCTTTCTGTAGATTCGAACCGGGCCTAGTATTTCACCATTTTCCACAAATATTGTCGGCGGCAAATCAGGGTGACTGATATCACCAATTAGCCTCATTTTGAGATATGATATCAGGTATGATAGAGTAAATGTGCCAATTAGGCCGTTTCCTGGGAACCCAAGCAGAAGAATCTTGTCTGGTTGTTTCTTTTTCTTCATGGTGTCATTTTTCTAATGCTAAGTCTGTAGCGTTTTTTTGCCCTCTTTGAGAGCAACCTCATCAGTCTGCTAGAGATTTCATCAAAGACCTTACTTAGATCATAGCCAGTCCTAGAAAACATGTATCGCTGGTGTGGTGTTATAATTGTGGCAGAGACATCATAGTTGTACCTACTTCCGGTTCCATGATGTTTTTTGACATAAACTTTGGCCTCTTGTACATCAGAATAGACTTTTTGCAGCTTGCCCAGTATTTTTGTGAATTTTTCCACAATTAATCCAGAATTGTCTTCTCTTGGCATTCCTACAATAAACAAAGGAACCTTGCTTTTGACTCTGGTGCTAAGCAGATCCAAGATGTCTCTGTATGTAATTATTCCTTGTAATTGATCCCACAAAGACACAAGACAGAAGGTAGTGTCCGCATGTAGCATCTCGCCTAGTATTTTGTTTAGATCATCCATTGGTGCACAGCTTGCCATTTTATTTGTGCCAAGGTTGCCAACGGGAGATTCTAGTCTGTTTATTTTTTTAGAGCCAATGTCTGCTTTTCCAACTCGCTCTGAAGGCAATATTGTATACAACATGTGATGCGATGTGAGAACCTGTGAAATCTTGTCCTTTTTTACCACGGGCAGGTGATCCAGTCTTTTGCCACTCATCAACATTCGAGCCGTACTAAGCAGTGTGCTGTTTTCTATTACAAGTGGATTTGCAGTAAAAATCTGGTTTGCCTTTATCCATCTGTTGTCAAGACCAGATACCAATTTCAGAATGTCCTTTGCATGTACCACGCCAATTATTTCGTCTCCGTGCACCACAGGAGCCGAGCGAATTCTATTATGCGTCAGTATGTTTACTGCCTTTTCTATGGTATCGCCCTTTTGTAGGCTTGAAATCGGGTGTAAAAATGGCCTAACCCTCATTTTTGCGATGTCTTTTCCCAGAAGGAGATCACGTGTGTTTACATTCAGCGTTACGTGCTTTTCCCTGCAAAATGCATCAAAGGTATTGTTGTGGATTATGGTGCTGATTGCCTCAGAGACAGTTGAATCCGGCTCGATTAGCACTGGCTTTTCAATTATGGAATCGATCTTTTTTTCCATTATTTGGGAGAAATGATCATGAATTACATCTAGGCTCATAACACCAGCTGCTCAGAATCACAAATTAAACAAATGATACAATTTCCAGCTCTGATATTCAGCCCTGAAATTCTTGTATCTATATTTAAAAACCAAAAAAATAATTCATTCCAGTGAAGCTAAGAAACCCAAGTCTTGATCAGGTGATCAGAAACGCCATTACTGTGACTGATTCCATGACACTGCTTGAGGCGCGCGAAGTACTGCTAAAGCATCGAGTTGGGCGCCTACCAGTGCTTGACAAAAACAAAAAGCCAGTTGGAATAATAACGGAAAAAGACTTTGTGCGTGCAATCTACAAGTTTAGCGGAAAACAAGTAGGCAAAATTCTTGTCCGAGATTTTATGTCAAAGAACTTGATCACCATAACAAGGCAAAACGACATTTACGATTGCGCAAAACTAATGCGCTCACATAAGATAAGCTCAATTCTGATACTGGATGGTTCCGCCTTGGCAGGAATCATAACCAAGACGGACATTGCTTCGGTGTTTTTGACCCAGTCTGCAGGTCCACTCAAGGTTTCCCAAATCATGACCAAAAATGTCATTTCTGTAATGCCTGCCGACTCGTTATTATTAGTAGAAAGCCTGCTAGTAAAGCACAAAATATCCAGAATAGTGGTGCAGCGCAACAAAAAGCCAATTGGTATAATCACAAATCGAGACTTTATTCCGGCAAAGATGCCTAGATGGATTAGGGATTTTGCAGACCCAAAGGAGGTAGAGCAATACCAGCTAAACCCAAACCCAGATGAATTTAGGATGAACCAGTTATCCTATATTTTGTCATTTAGGGCAGAAGACATCATGACTGCAAATCCAGTCACCATAGATGCAGATGAGCAGGTTTCCACTGCAATACTAGTCATGATACGAAATGGCATTAGTGGCCTGCCGGTTGTAAAAAAGTCACTTCTCTGTGGAATAATAACAAAGTCAGATATTGTAAGGGCTATTGCTGACTAGTATACAGTTACTACGCCTACTCGCCATGGATGTATTGTACAGAAATAATGGTACACACCAGACTCGTTGAACTTGTACGCAAATCTCTCGCCAGTCTTTAGAGCCTTGCTGTTAAAGAGCGACAAGACATTGCCCTTTTCATCCTGGCTCTGTATTGTGTGTGGAATGTTATCGTCATTGATCCACACTACTGTGGTTCCGCCAGTTACCTGCAAGTTTAGCGGAATGTAGAATCCAACGTTGCCAACTTCAGCGTTGCCGTTTGGAATCACAACGTTTGCCACGTTCGATGCAGGTTTGGTTGCGGGCTTGGCCTCTACCTGAATGATGTTTTTCTCTATTAGAAATTTAATTGCGTTTAGGAATTCAGTGTTGCTGATTTTGCCTTCAGTCCAGAATTTTGCCGTGTTTTTGACCCAGTCCGGAACAGATTCTGCATATGCAAAATTGACACTCAATATGATCAATGTCAATGCAGCACATGCAATTATCTTCATAGGAATTGCTCTTTATTCATTAATTATAATGCCGTATCAAAAAACTCAGAACTGAGAATTACAGGCAAAATTATTAAGTAAACAGATTTTGGCGCAAAAAGAGAAAAAGAGAGTTTTATGGGATTGCTCTGCTGTACAGTTTGCCCTCTAGTGCAATTTTGTACATTTCTGCAACATATGGGTTCTCACCTGGTGTTTCTGCACCTAGTTCGACTAGCCTTGCATAGACTCTGACGACATATGCAAGTGCGCCGATGAATGCTACTACCACACCCATGTTGAACATCCAGTGGTTTGGAACCGCAAACACTTCCTCTACGAACCAAAAGTGCCACATTTCATTGACTCCGATTGTGAACATGGTCGCAAGATATCCAAGGATGGTCATCTTCAGACCCGTGTTAATGGAGTTGTTTGGACCTCGTAGTACTGGCACCTTTCTGTCATAGATTGCCACCGAACCCCAGCCTAGCGGTAGTGTAATGAAATGGCTGTATAACCACCAGTGTGCCGGAGTAAACGCAGAATCTCGAATAGAGGTTTGATGTAAGGAACCATCTACAAAGTTGTCTACTTCCACGGATGCTGCAGTTGATCCCATAGCGATTACGATGAGCCAGATTTTCTTTAGTCTCTGGATCTCAACTTCCTTTGGGAGTAATGCTGGCATCTGAGCCATGTGGATTGTTGCTAAAATCTGAAATATAATGCGGTGCAAGATTTGCATTTTTGCAAATCATAAATTTCTGTAAGGATTGTTTGTGGGTATGGTAATTTTTGTGAATTTTTTTGCATCATAATCAAAAAAACATACAGGTAAAAACCATTAAAATTTAGTTTATGTAATGTTCAACATATTTGTCTGACATTGTTTTGTGATGAGTGCATTGCAATCATACTTGCTTTATATCAAAAAAACAAAACACCTAGGAACTTGCAGGTATTTCATGATATGGACGAAACGAACAAGGATGTTTTTTTGTACATTTTATCCGATAAATTCTCAAGGCAAATACTAAACTGCATTCTTGCCAAGCCCAAATCAGCCGCACAAATAAGCGCAGAATGCAATATTTTGCTAAGCATGGTGTATAGGCGCCTCCAATACCTAGAAGAGTCAGGAATATTACAAACCACAGGAGAAATTACCGAGGACGGCAAAAAAAGATTCACATATCTGAGCAAAGTTGGCGAGATTTCGGCATTATTTAACGGAAACAATGTCTACGTTACCGCAAAACCAAATTTGAGAACGTAAATGAATGTGGCACAGACGCCCTGATGGCATCAGTCTCATTTACACGTTCTCTGGTATGGTATGGGCAAAAAAATAATTAAATTCTGTAGATGATTTGCATTTTTGCAAATTGCCATCTCTGATAAATTCCCGAGCTAACAACTATTGCCATGTCTGCAATAGAGACAAGCTTTGATCAGTACCGAAATGAGCTTGCAGGCCTTCTCAAAAAAATAGACGTTGACCTAGCAATGAGAATAATGCATTTTGAGAGAAAGATGCCGGACGTAGAGCCACATGTGGAGCTGCTAGTTTCTGCAAGACGCGGCACAAATCTCTCAGATCTGGCATATGCAATTAGCTCAAAGATTGGATTTCAGACAATGGTTCAGGGACACCACATCCTAGTTGTAGGAAGAGCAACAATAGATGATGTGTACGATCTATCACTAAATCCCGTAATAGAGTTCATTGAAGGAACAGTCAGTATCGCTTCGTACTAGCTATCCTTCAGATGCGGATTTTCCGCCATCTATGTTTAGTATGGTTCCGGTAATCCATTTGGCGTCATCTGATGCCAGAAATACTGCGGCTTTTGAGACGTCCTCCGGATCACCAATTCGATTTAACGGCTGGCGCGCCTCTAGGACCTTGCGCGCCTGTGGGTCTTCTAGGTACGGCTTGATCATGCCGGCATTGATTATTCCAAGATTCAAACAATTGCACCTAATGTTTTTTCTTGCATATTCCACTGCGATGGATTTTGTAAACATCGAAATTGCAGCTTTTGTGGCAGAGTATACCGCCAGGTGAACCCGAGGGATTGCGCGCTCGCTGGATATGGATCCAATGTTAATGATAGAGCCGCTCTTGTTGTCAAGCATTTTAGAAATTACCGCTTTGGTCATGTTAAGAGTTCCCAGAATGTTTGTGCTAATCAGGTCTGCAATGTCCGAGTCCTTCATTTCATGAAAGTGAACTGCGTCGTTGATTTTTGCGGCATTATTTACCAGAATGTCGATTTTGCCGTACTTGTCCACAATCTGCTCTATTGTGCTGAGCACCTGAGAGTTGTTCATGATATCACACGCCATGGATACTGCATTTCCCTTGACAGAGGTCTGAGCCTTTTGGAGCGACTTGAGATTGCGGCCAAGCATTACAACTGTGGCGCCTTCCTCTGCAAATTTGCGCGACATGTCCGTACCAATGTCACTGGATGCACCCGTAATTACTGCAATTTTGCTTTTTAATTTCATGGATTTATGTACACCAAATTATCTTAAATCAGTTTTGCTTATTTTACCACCAGTACTGGGGCAGAAGACTTGTGCAGAACATAGTTAGAGACGCTTCCCAAAAAGACCTCCCTTACTGCGCTGCGCCCTCGCGAGCCAAGCACGACAAGATCTACCTTGTTGTTTTTGATGTATTTGACTATCATGTATCCAGGAGTGCCGTTTGCAATTATTTTACTTGGAGTGATGCCGTTTTTTGCGCAGATTGCCTCTGCCTTTTTTAGCACAGATTCTGCAAACTTGCGCTCCTCGATTTGGCACTTTATTGGGTCTATTGTCTGGACTTCAATGCTTGGAAAAACAGAAACAGAATATAGCAAAGCCAAAGACGCATCAGACTTTGTTGCTAAAAATATTGCCACATCTAGCGCCCTAAAGGAATTCTCCGATCCATCAAGTGGCGCCAGAATCTTTTTTGGTGCAAACAACACCATGCAACCACACTCAAAATTACATAAATCACAGTCAGATTATCAAATATGAGTTTCAGTCCTGAGAATTAACCGACAGAATCATAATCATATCATACAAACCATATCCAGTGAGCAAAGTCTACGACTACAAGAACTGGAGCGAAATAGAATCTGCAGTGACAAAGCTAGTGCAAAAGCTGGAAGGCAAAAAATTCAAAACAATATCCACAATTAGCAGAGGAGGCCTAGTGCCTGCAAGGCTTGTGGCAGACAGGTTGGGAATAAAGCAAATTCTAGTTGACGGCGAGTCCATACCTGAGGATTCGCTTTTTGTCGATGACATTTACGATTCAGGTGAGACATTTAGAAAAATAATACAAAAATCAGACAACCAAGACCAGCTTGTCTTTGCAACAATATATGCAAGAAGAAAAAACTCTTACCCAAAGCAGCTAGTCTATGCAGAGCTGACCCGCGACACTGAATACATTGTGTATCCATGGGATAGATTCGAGCACGGCATGCCCTATGAGGCGCACTAGGCAAGAAATCTAAACAGCTGCCTTCACTCTATAATTGCCGCAGATACCAGCATTGAAAGTCCCACAATAAGGCTCACCTCTGGTGAAAAGTATTTTTCTGATAAATCCCAAATTCCGCGCCAAAACAAGATCAGCCCAACACTTGTTACTAAAATAGAGATGATGTGCCTGCGTTTTTCTATTGTTTGCTCTACTGTCATTGCGGCTTCATTCGCAAAAGAATCTGTTCTGTTATTTTTCGCATTTCCGAGTCCGAGCCAACGCTGCACAATCGCACAACATCGGATGTAGTGATCATTCCAACTAGGACATTATTTTGTACTGCGGGCATTCGGTGAATTCTTCTAGTCTTCATTAGCTGAGCTGCCTCCCAAACAGAGTCGTCTGGATTTACAACCACTACTGGGGACGACATTACCTCCTTTACTCCTGTTGTGTATGGCTTGCTTTTTGCAACCACTCTTCTTGTCATGTCGCGCTCTGTTATGATTCCGGTTACAATGCCGTTTTCCAGCACCACAATAGCTCCAATTGATGCATCATCCATCATTTTTGCGGCGTCCTGCACCGTCATGGATGAATCAATAGAGATGACGTTTTTTTTCATCACATCTCGGACTAGTTCTGACATGACAAAAATTCCCGTCTGCTGCTTAAAAGAGCAGAACATGATTATCAAATTTGAATGCAAAAACCCAAGCTTGGTTTTTCCCTGATCTGTTAAATACGAAATATGTCAACCCATACCATGGGAATACTGGATAATTTGCATGACTTTGAGACCAAAAAGGCGCATGAATCCCTAGAAATGCTCCTAATAGACAGGGGTAATGAATTCAAGGAGCTGGCAGGCGGAATGGGAATTCCCACCACATCGCAAAACTGGGAGCAGATAATTCTCAAGTTTTGCCTGGACTTTAATGAATGCTTTAGGGTTATAACAACACCAGAAGGCCCAAACGACGCAATGGAGGACAGCCATAATAAAATTCACCAGTGCATGACACTCATTCGACAGATTGCTCGCGGAAAGTCAAGCATGATAGAAATAACACATCTGCAAAATTTGGCATACACTTTGGCAGAGGAATTCAAGACAATATACAAAAGACTAAGCTAGGGCAATGCAGTGATCTGGCTCTGTATGAGATTTTTGTAGACCCATTCCAATAATTCTCGTTTTGTGTGCGACCACTTGAGATGTCCCGCATATTCTGTCTTGTTTGGGATCAATTTCGGATATGCGCCAAGGGGGCATTTCTAAAAATTATCCACCACATATGCAATGATTTTTTCTCTATGTCCTGCCAAATGTCGCATCCACTGGACTTTGTCTGCATGCAAAAACTTGGGATTCTCGCAAAAGACACAGCTTGCCCCATGATGCATGCTCATTTTACTATCAAAACCGAGCAAAGCGAATGCTGAGCAATTTTGGTAGAGACGCTTCCCAGTACGAACCGCAACACAGCTCCGAGTCCTTTGCTGCCAACCACAATTAGATCAGTCCTTGATGTCTTGGAATGTTGGATTATTTGGTCTGCCACGTTTCCTTCCTTTGTTATTATTTTTGGCTGGACCCCCAATAGTAGTGCTGTTTGGTATGCGGATTCCAGTGCCTCTTGTGCGTATTTTCGCAAGATTTCTGTATATTCTGAGCCTGCCAGAACGCTTGATTTTGCGGTTTTATCTACCACATAGATAATCGACAGTGTCGAGTTGTGTTTTAGTGCCAGCTCGCACGCCGCTTTGACTGCCTTGAGTGAATACTTGGATCCGTCAATGCAGGCAAGAATTTTGGAAAATGCCATACAAAGCAAAAATACAAAAAAATGCATTTAATGATTTTTTAGATTATTAGAATTGATAAAGACGCAAATGCAGACAAGCAGGACTTGTACCATACACCAAACAAAGTTAAAGCAAATTACGATTATCAGCATTGAGAATCATAAATAATAATCAAAACAAGACGTTTAAATTAAAAAAACCAAAGACACATCATCATGATTAAAAATCAGATCAAGCGAATTCTTGTCCCAATGGATGGATCCAAGACTTCAGAGAAGGCATTAGATGAGGCAATTGGGGTTGCACGGGCAACGCAAGCTACCATACTTGGCCTAAACATAATTCCGTTCCTTCCAGCAGAATTCATGCCGGCAGTATCCCCATACAAGATTTACCAGAGAAAAGAAGCTGGCCTGTTTTTGGAAAAAGCCAAGTACAGAGCGGCAAAGCGCGGGATCTTATTCTCATATGCCATACTGTATGGAAATCCAGTCGAGCAAATCATGGCAATTGCAAAGAAAAAGAAAATTGATCTGATTGTGATTGGCGCACGAGGCAAGGGAAGAGTAAAGGAGCTGTTCCTAGGAAGCGTCTCAAACGCAGTCTTGCACAAATCCCAGATTCCAGTGTTATTGGTAAAATGACATACCAGAGAATTTTGGTGCCATTTGACGGCTCTAGTTATTCCAAAAAGGCACTTGTCCAGGCTGCCCAGATAGCAAAATCAAGCGGCGCAATAATCTATCTCTGCACCATAGTTACCACACAAAATATGGTTCCACCGGGAGCGCTGTTAGGTCTGGTAAAGGAGGCATCTCGCGGAACCCTGCAAAAAAGGCTGATTACTTCTGCCAGAATCCAGGCAGAAAAACAACATGCAGAGCAGATGAAATATTGTAAAAAGCTTGGCGTTAGGGCTTTTTCCAAAATTCTAGTCAGCGGAAACATTGCGCAAGAAATTCTCAGCATAGCAAGAAAAAAGTCAGCTGATCTAATTGTAGTTGGCAACCAGGGATTGCATGGCATGGCAAAGATAAAGTCGCTTGGGAGCGTCAGCCGCAAAATATCGGAGAACGCTAGCTGCCCAGTTTTGATTGTGCGCTAAATTTTTTTAAAATGTTTTGCACTATTTGGTCCGGTATTTGGTCAAACTTGCGATAGAATTGCCCCACAGATGAGAATTCCTTTGGCGTCTCTAGCGATATGATTTGCACATCAAACCTTTTGATTATCTCGGCTGTCACAAATGGCATCACAGGTGTTGCAAGTATGATGTGTTTTGCCTTTCCTTTGAGCCACTGCAAAATTGCGCATACTGTTGCCCCCGTTGCAATTCCGTCATCAACTAGCATTACGGTCTTGTTTGCAAGATCGTATTTTGCGTGGCCCCGATATTCTAGGATTCTGCGCATTACCTCCTGCTTTGTTTTTTGCATTTCTTCTTGGAATCTTGGATCGGACTCGTATCGCTGCCAGTCGTGCCCAAAATACATCACGCCATCATTGGTTATGGCGCCAATTGCGTATTCCGGATAGTTTGGAGGCGTGACTTTTTTTGACACCACCACATCAAGTGGAATACCAAGAATTCTTGCAATTTCTGCCCCTACAATTACTCCCCCGCGGGGAATTGCAAGTATTACGCAATCAGAGAGTTTCAGGTGCGCTAGCTTTTCTGCCAATAGTTTTGCTGCATGAGTCCTGTCATGAAACATTATTTTACGATCAGAACTGGAATTGGGGATTTTTGAGATACATAGTGCGATACGCTTCCCAGTACGAACTCGCGAGCATTGCTTTGCCCCCGGGATCCCATTACTATTAGGTCTGCCTTGGAGTTTTTTGCAAAACTGACCAGCTTGAATCCTTCGTTGCCGCAAAGAATTTTTTCATAAAACAAGACTCCGTTTGTTGCGCACTTGTATTTGGCATGCTCGAGGACTTTTTTGCCAGCAGCTGCCAGGGTTGCCCCAAGCTTGGATTTGGGCTTTGCCACATTGACGGAGAACAGCGGAATTACAAACACTCCGGTTACGGTTCCCTGGTTTTGCCTTGCCAAGTAAATTGCCTGGTCTAGTGCGGCAAATGACGGCTTGGACCCATCCAGTGCCACCAGGATTTTCTTGTGCGCCATAACACTACACCGTACAATTCCAAATTAAAGATGTTCTGTGATTTTCTAAATTGATTTTCAGCCTTGATAATTCACATGAATGTGATATATCGGAATTATACAATCATTTCATGGCACAAGCCCAGCCAATCATACTAGTCAAAGATATCATGACAAAGTCCCTGATAACAGTAGATTCGTCTTCCACGGTAAATGAGGCGGCAAAGATGATGGAAAAGGCAAAGGTAGGCTCGGTTCTAGTCACAGAAAAAAACATACCAATCGGGATTATGACGGACAGAGACTTTGCAATAACAATTGCTGCACACGCCTATCCAATTCACACCAAGGTAAAGCAGGTCATGTCGTCTCCCCTTATTCACATAAGGTCAGACGATGAGGTGTGGACTGCAGCTGACCTAATGTATTCAAGAAAAATACGGCGACTCCCAGTACTAGATGAGGACGAGCTGCTAGGAATCATCAGCGCATCTGACTTTGTGAAATTGTACACAGTCTGCAACAGAGAAGACACTCGCAAAATGTACTTTCACGCACTAACCAAAATCTTTGACGATAGTTATTCTAGCTGATCAGACTGGCCAGCAAGTGTCCAACCAAAAACGCAACAGATGCCGCAATTCCCCCCACAAATAATGTGACAAGGCCGGACCGGACCAGAGGCTTTTTGACAATTTTGCCTTTTATCACACCGATTAGAAAAAACGCCACACTCGTAGATGCTATTGAATATGCAAAGCTTTCAGAGTTTAGGGATATGCCAGACACATAAATGAATAAAAACGGAATCAGTGGAATTACTCCAATCATAACAAAGCCAATCATTGTGCTTGCTGCAGTGTCCAGCGGTCTTCTGCCATCCTCAATTAGACCAAGCTCTTCTTTCATCATGGTATCAATCCAGACCTTCCTTCTTGCGGTAATGACTTTGACTATTTCTTCGAGCAGTTCTGCAGTGAATCCCTTTTTTGCATAAATGTCGCGTATTTCTTGGCGCTCTGTTTCCTCCATGTTATCAATTTCCCATTCCTCGCGTGCCCTTTCCTTTTGTATGTATTCTATTCGCGCCCTTGATGCCTGATAATTCCCCACTGCCATGGAAAACCCGTCTGCAAACAAATTGGCAAAGCCGAGAATAACTACAACCGTTGGGGAAAGCGATGCTCCAATTGCACCTGCAACTATTGCAAATGTTGTAATCGAGCCATCAAATGAGCCATAAATGAAATCCTCAAAGTGCCACTTCACAGAATACCATTATTATTTATCAAATTAATAACAAATAGAAAAAAATCAAGGATGATAATCTACTGACCCATCATGCCTTGGCCCATGCCTTGATTCATCATGCTAGTCATGTTCATCATTTGTTGCCTGCTCAATGTAACATTATTAGGACTGGACTGAAAAACTGCATATCCAACTCCGAGGCCTGCAAAGAAAACACCTACCGCTATACCAACCCATATTGCTTGGTTTGCCATTGACTGGAGATTCTTGTTTATCTATATGCAACAGGTACACAATTTTCAGTTCTGATAATCCCAAATTATCAAGTCTGAGATTTGTGTTTATTCCATAAATACAATTTTTACAGAATTCTTGGCATGTCCTCGATTCAGACAACCGCAGACGGAATCCCAGTTATAGTACTAAAGGAAGGCTCAAAGCAATCTAGGGGAAAAGACGCCCAGAAAAACAACATAAACGCAGCCAAACTAATCGCAGAAATCATCTCATCTAGTCTTGGTCCGCGCGGAATGGACAAGATGCTGGTGGACTCTATTGGCGACATCACCATTACAAATGACGGCGCAACAATTCTCAAGGAAATCGATGTCCAGCACCCGGCAGCAAAAATGATGGTCGAAGTCGCCAAGGCAACAGATTCCGAGGTAGGCGACGGCACAACCTCTGCAGTAGTAATTGCAGGTGCCCTTCTAGAAAAGGCAGAAGGACTAATTGACAATGACATTCATCCAGTAATAATTGCAGACGGCTACAAAAAGGCCGCAAGAAAGGCAATCTCATTTTTAGACGAAATTGCAAAAAAAGTCGGCATTTCCGACAAACGAATCTTTGAAAAAGTAGCTCGCACATCAATGCTCACAAAGCTGGTTGCAATAGAAGCAGCTGATCTTGCCAAAATAGTAGTTGACGCAGTGTTGGCCATAATGGAGGAAAAAGATGGTGGTTATCGCGCAAACATTTCTAACGTCAAGGTGGAAAAAAAGGCTGGTGGCTCTATCTCTGATAGTCAGCTTATCAATGGCATAGTACTGGATAAGGAAATTGTAAACAACAACATGCCAAAGAAAATCACCAATGCAAAAATCGCACTAGTATCTGCACCACTTGAAATAGAAAAGACAGAGTTTGAAACAAAAATCAACATCTCGACTCCAAACCAAATAAAGTCATTCATGGAAGAGGAAAACCAAATCCTCAAGGAAATGGTGGAGAAAATAAAAAACACTGACGCAAATGTTGTATTATGCCAGAAAGGCATTGACGATATCGTTCAACATTATTTGGCAAAGGCAGGAATCATGGCGGTTCGCCGCATCAAGGAATCGGACATATCCAAGCTTTCCAAGGCAACAGGCGCTCGAGTTGTTGGAAACATTGATGATCTTACACAAAAAGACCTAGGCGAGGCGCAAAACGTAGAGGAAAAACAGATCGAAGACGATAACTGGACATATGTCGAGGGCTGCAAAAATCCCAAGGCAGTCACGTTTTTGGTCAGGGGCGGCTCGCAGCGAGTAGTAGATGAGGTAGAGCGAGCAATCCATGATGCCCTAATGGTAGTAAAGGACGTAATAGAAAAGCCGTATTTTGTGCCTGGCGGAGGCGCTCCAGAATCATACATGGCAACCAAGCTCCGAGTTTGGGCCCAGTCCCTTTCGGGACGAGAACAGCTGGCAGTGGAAAAGTTTGCCGAAGCCCTAGAATCAATACCAATATCGCTTGCACGAAATTCCGGAATGAATCCAATTGATGCAATAACGCAGCTTCGAGCAAAGCAAAGTGCGGGGGAAAAATACACCGGAGTTGACGCAGTAAATGGAGTAATTGGTGATATCGAAAAGATAGATGTGCTAGAGCCAATCAAGGTAAAAGAGCAAGTCATAAAATCCGCAACAGAGACTGCAAACATGATCTTGCGAATTGACAATGTGGTGGCAGTCTCAAGATCAACGCCGCCGCCACAGATGCCAAGTCAGCCGCCTGGAATGTACTAGTTATTGAAAAAAATCATCATAACAAAGGCAAACGGCCAAAAAACTGAATTTGATCCAAGCAAGGTCATAACAACATGTATCAGAGCCGGCGCAGATCCAACATTTGCAAAACGAATCGCATGCCAGGTCTACGCCAGAACGCATTATGGAATAACCACACATGAAATCTACAAAATTGTGCTAAAATTATTATCAGAAAATGCAACTCTTGCCATAAAACAGAGGTATCGACTAAAAGAAGCAATAATGAGGCTAGGCCCCGCTGGGTTTTCCTTTGAATCCTACGTGGGACAAATCTTGCGGCACTATGGTTACAAGACCATATCGACGGGCGCAAAAATCCAGGGAAGATGCGTAATTCATGAAGTAGATTTGGTAGTGGAATCAAGCGATGAGAAAAAATGGCTAGTAGAGTGCAAATATCACAATTTCCCAGGCAGATATACAGGCCTAAAGGAATCACTATACACCCACGCACGATTTTTGGACTTGGCAGACAAGTTTGACAATGAAATGCTTGTTTGCAACGCAAAGGTTTCCCCAGAGGCCGTAACATATGCAACATGCATAGGCCAAAAGCTGCTCTCATGGAGATTTCCTCCACAGATGGGCCTGGAAAAAATGATTGAAGAAAAAAAGCTTTATCCCATCACAATTTTGAGTCCGAGTAAAAGGGAACTTGAGATACTAGCAAAAAACAACATGATGATAGCAAAAGACCTCCTAGACATTGACATTTACGAGTTTGCACAAAAAACAAAACTCCCAATCAAAAGACTAGTTGCGCTGCAACGCCTAACAAACCAGATAATCAGTTAGGTTTTAGGAATTCATTTACTTGAGTGATGTTGTTTTTTATCATACCAACTGATGTTCGTAGCTGCGCCGTTTCCTTGTTCGTTATTTGGATTTGATGTATTTGTGCAATGCCGTCAGCTGTTATGGTTACTGGAACCCCCATACACACATCAGAAAAACCATATTCACCTTCCAACAAAACAGATGCACACGTGTGCATTGTGTGATTATTTGTTATTGCATCAATTACATCAAATGTGTTCTTGGCAATTCCATAAACAGAGCTGCCCTTGTAGTCTCGAAGTGCTTTCCAATAAGACCTCACAGATGCGGTGATCTGCGTTTTTTTGCCTTCATCGAGCAACTCATCCACAAAAGTATTGTCAAGTTTTGCGCAAGAAAAAATTGGCACCATAGAGTCATCATGCTCGCCCATCACAAGTGCATCCTTGATGTGGGATTGATCCGTACCAAACTCCTTTGCCAAAAGATACCTAAATCGGGACGAGTCCAGGCTTGATGCCACGCCCAGTACGTTTTTTGAGGCTAGCTTGCCTTGCTTTTGCAGTAAATACGTCATTACATCTACAGGATTTGTCACGACCAGGACCTTTGCAGATGGGGCAAGTTCCGATATTTTGCTGGATATGTCTGCAATCATTTTTGCCTGATCAAGCATTGTGTCGCTTCTAGTATTGATGTGTGATTTTACACTGGCCGCAATTACTATGACATCAGAGTTTTTTATTTTTGAATAATCAGATGTGCCAGAAATAGAAATTGCTGAATTGCCAGGTATGGCATTTGTTATGTCTAGTGCCTCACCTACTGCCTTTTTTTTGTCACGATTGACTAAGGTTATATCGCCTAGGCCCGATGATCCGCACAAAAACGCAATTGCAGAACCTACCTTGCCTGCGCCAATTATTGTGATCATTTCATTCTGTTAGGCCCACTCGCTTTATCTGAATTGTGCCAAGAAGGTGTCTTGTCTCTGCAATGTCATAATATTGGTATGTGACTTCCTTGTTGCTTTGAATTATTATGGTGTCTTCCTGTCCCGGCTCCAAAAGCTTGGTCTTGAGGCCTATTGGATCTACATAGAATAGGTGCGGCTTGGTGTCGGCGTTTTTTACCGTAAGGATATAGGCAAATTCCGTTCTAGATATGAGATCTGGATTTGTTCCCGAATTTCCTATGGTTCCTACAACTACGGTTTTGCCGTCAATGCTTCTAAATTCCAGGGTTTGCTTGATTTGCTCTGGAAAGAAAATATTGACGTGACGAACATTTCCCTGGCCTGCAAACAATACAATTCCCCCAAACGATATAATTGCGACAACTAGTGCTAATATGACAAATTTCTTTTCGCTGTTCATGTGCGTTTGTCAGCAATTTGATATTTGTAATGCAGATATAATTTTCAAAAATGAGA
The DNA here is from genome assembly GCA_964470325.1 of uncultured Candidatus Nitrosotenuis sp. Classification (GTDB taxonomy): domain Archaea; phylum Thermoproteota; class Nitrososphaeria; order Nitrososphaerales; family Nitrosopumilaceae; genus Nitrosotenuis. The sequence goes on from CAYYBJ010000003.1 coordinate 19,042, forward strand.
TTCAAAAAATAAAGAAAGGAGCTAGTTTCCTTTGTTTGTGCTCTTTCGGGCTCCAGTTCCTCTGTTTGTGATTCGCACCATTCCTTCTGTGGATGGTCTTGATTTTGGTGCCGGCAGATCCCTGAGTGCCATGGTCCTATTGCCTCTTCCTAAAGACAGAGTCACGTTTTTGCCTATTTTGGCCAGTCGCTCTTGTTGAGTTTTTCTGTATTCGTCTCCTGCCCAGTTTTGTGAGGAAGTCTCAGCTTCTCTTTTGCCGGTTCCACGGCCTGTAACTTTGGTTACTTTCATGATATGGCATTCGTTTGCAAATTATTTAGAAACTAGGTACGCACTGCATTGCACAGCAAGAATGGAAGGAAGGTGAAGAAATTGGGGGAAACAGGAACAGCTCCCTCCCTTCCAATGATGTGTGATAGGGTTTTTTCTATTTAATTTGGGTCTTGATTTTCAGTCATGATAAAACCCTCCACTAGACATAATACAATTTGATTTTCAAAAAATGTAATGGCAGAGCTGAGCCGTCACTTGGGACTGTTCCACACCACAATGTACGGGGTTGGCCTAATTCTTGGTGCCGGAATCTATGCTTTGATTGGTGATGCGGTAGGCGAGGCAGGCAATTCCGTTTGGATCTCATTTGTTTTGGCCGCAATAGCATCTGTCTTTACCGGCCTGAGCTATGCAGAACTATCATCAATGTACCCAAAGGCAGCTGCAGAATATTCATTTGTCAAAAATGCGTTTAAGAACAATTTTGTGGCGTTCTTGGTTGGCTGGCTCACATTATTTGTTGCAATAATTTCAGCCGCTGCAATTGCTTTGGGGTTTGGCGGATACCTAACACAATTATTTCAGATACCAATTGTGATTGCAGCTGTTCTAATTATTGGTGTATTGACGTTTGTCAACTATTTTGGAATTAGAGAATCCTCATCAATGAACATCATACTTACAATAGCAGAGGCGGCAGGCCTAGGAATTGTAATTTGGGCAGGCATGAGCATTACTGGCGTTCAGATAGATTATTTTGATATGCCTCACGGCTTTTCAGGCATATTTTCCGCATTTACGCTCGTGTTTTTTGCCTATATTGGATTTGAAAACATTGCAAACATTGCAGAGGAAATCAAAAATCCAAAGCGAGTCCTGCCCCGCGCAATTATTTTGGCAATTACCATTACCGCAATAGTGTATGTCCTAGTGTCACTATCTGCAGTCAGGGTGTTGGACTGGCAGGCACTGGATGCGTCCTTTGCGCCACTTGCAGACGTGATCAAGACAGCACTTGGGCAAGAGTGGGGTTTTGGGATTTTGGTTATAGCGCTTTTTGCCACAACAAATACTGTACTAATAATGCTGGTCTCTGGCTCTAGAATTTTGTATGGAGTCTCAATTGATCGGGCGCTTCCCGCAATATTTTCTATAGTTCACCAAAAAAGAAAGACGCCCTGGGTTGCGGCAATTGTTATAGGCGTGTTAGCTGCGGCGTTTGTTTTCATAGGCGATATTGAAACTGTTGCAAACACTTCCGTGTTTGCAATAATCATGGTTTTTGTTTTGGTTAATTTGTCCCTGATTTGGCTGCGCTACAAGGAACCAAACGCAGAGCGAATGTTCAGATCTCCAGTAAACATAGGCAAGTTTCCAATCTTAGCTGTACTAGGGATCATAACTCCCATCCTTGGTGTGATGCAGTTTGATTCATTTGTAATTTTGATGGGCCTGGGTGTAGTAGCTAGTGGAGCATTGTTTTGGTTTGTGTACAATAAAATAAAAAAAGAGAACTGAATTTTTATTTCAGAAATTTCTCAATTACGCCAGAAAACACAGATGCCGGCTGTGGTCCTGAAATCTTTTCCATTTGACCACTGGGCCCAACAATTAGAAATGTCGGAGTTCCCCGAGCGCCTGCAGAAGATGCCACGGACAGATTGTGCTGGACTCTATCAGAATATTTGGCAGAATCTAGGCAAGAATCAAACTTTGCAGAATCAAGCCCAATTTCCGATGCAAATTTCTTTAGATTATTGGGACTTGCCCAGCCGCTCTGGATTCCACCCTGGCTAGAATAGAGCTTGTTGTGGTAATCCCAGTATTTTCCCTGCTCGTCTGCGCAATATGACGCAACTGCAGCAGAATCCGAGTCTGCACCCAAAAACGATAAATCAACAAAGACCAGATTTGCCTTGCCTGGTGTGATGTATTGTGATTCGATTGTCGGCTTTTCCTTTGTAAACCAGGAATAGCACTTGGGACACTGATAGTCACCAAACTCGATTATGGTTATTTTGGCGTCTGGCGAGCCCTGAATTTGGGATGCCATGGAGAGATCAACTCCTCCAATTGTTTTTGACTTTGCCATTTTATGGTCAGGCATTTTATGGTCAGGCATTTTCTTGTCTGCCATCTTTTTGTCTGACATTTTTTTCTCCATCATCTTTTTATCCATCATTTTCTTTTTGTCGGACATTTTCTCTGACATTTTCTTGTCTGTGGATTTTGCCTTTTTCTTGACTATTTTCTTGGCGTCTTTCTTTTTGTCATCTTTTTTATCCATTTTCTCTGATTTTTTGATCATATGATCAGACTCCATTGCACTGGCATGTGAGCTAACCATCAGTGAGATCATTGCAATGGACAAAACAAATGCAAGAATTGTTTTCATTATACCACATAACCGAAAATTTGCATTTAATGATTTTTCCAGATCTTGGAGCGATTTGGGAAAATGTTTTAGTATTTTTTTGTTCAAGGAGTATCGATTCGGTTCAAGGCTGAAGTGCATTTTTCAGTCAGTTCCTTTTCCCCTGCAGTTTTGAATCGAATCTTTTTGGTAATAATTTCACACAAACACCGCAGATCAGACAAAAAATTGCAAAACTAGGCTCGATTTTCGAATCTAATGGCAAGGCTTTAATCTGGTTTTTCGAGGCTGCAAGTTTGGGGGAGAACTTGAATCGTCAGTACAGTCCACTGGAGGTATGCAATCATATCCTCACACTGGATGAATCAATTAGGTTTGTTGGAAGAATCAAGGACAAAAAAGTAGTTGCATTTGCCCGCAACACGTCCAAGGAACCACTGTTGGACTCGGAGCTAGGCAACATGGCGCATTATTGGGCATCAATTAAGGCAGGAGTCGAGGAAATGTTTGATGGTCCACTTGGAAAAACAAACTGGATGATCACCGCAAAAGAGCGAGTCAAACTCATAACACTATTTCTGGATGACGGGTTATTGATATTCTCACTAGAAGTAGATGCAGACCACGATGATATAATCAGGCAAATACAAGGCCTAAATGTTTCGCTATAAAAAATAAAAAAGAGTTTATGGTTGTGTTGCGTAACTACGCTGCATTAGGATGCCAGCAGTTTCTGCACTAACACAGATTGCATTTCCATTGGATTTTTTGAGCATTAGTTGTAGACCTTCGTTGCACTGAACCTGGCTTGGCTCGACTCCTTCTTCCATTTGCTTGAGTGGTGCCATAACTGGACCATCACTCATTGTGTCCTCCATGATGTCCCCCATAGAATCCTCCATAGAGTCTTCCATGGACACTGCAATGAATGGACAGTTTACGATGAATCCGCCCAATGCGGTTGTGAGATCTTCATTTCCAGCAGCATCTGTGATTTCTGCTGTTGTAGTCAGAAATGGAGCAGATTCTGCATCAGCCCAGGTTGCCGTCTGGATTCTCCAAAACGGAGAATAGAATTCATCACCAATGTTAGTAGAGCCAATGCTTGCCTGAAATCCCGCCGGTCCTGTGCCTGTAATTCCGTTTGTGAAAACGTACAGATCAGATGCCGCAGAGGAAACCAAGGTCTTGCCAATTTTCTCAACGTGTATGACACCTAGCATGTCGGCTACTTCCTTTGCGGATGCATCAGTTGCGATATAGTAGATTGTAGAGCCATCCGGTCCAAAGCCCCTGTGTCCGACAAATGTCACTATCATGTTTTCTGTGTCGATTTCAAGGACTTGGCCTCCGCCGTATGGAGTATTATCAGCTAGCTCTGGATTTTCTCTAACTTGGAGTGCGCCGCCCTCCCATTGTACGAATGGACAGTTTACCACAACTCCTGTTTCCTCGATTGTTAGTTGGTCCGATGCCAAGGCTTCCATGATTTCATCTTCTGATGTTAGCTCCCTTGCAATTGACTCGTCAGCCCAAGTTACATGCTGGACTGCCCATGCAGGGCTATATTCAGGATCTCCTGGTTGCGAGTCAGCAACGTTTGGTTGGAATCCTAATGGTCCCGGTCCTGAAACGCCGTTTGTAAACTCGTAAATGTTTGCCAGTGCGTCTTTTGGAGTATTCTTGATTGCTGGTGCATATGTTACACCAAAGCCCAAAAGATCCGTTAGATGATCAGCTACTTCTTCGTGTGATGCCTCTGTTGTGATATAGAATACCTCGTTGCCATCTGCATATCCCATTACTAGTGGAATATCAAGTGGAATTGAAGTATCCGACAGCTCTTGCACTGCAGCACTTGCTGAAAGTGTAGATGCTGAGAATAGAATTGCAACACTAAAGACTAGTGCTGAGATCCGTTGGATCTGTTTTGTTCTGAATGCGTTTTGCATTGGTAGAACGATCAGCAATTAGCATTTAAGGATTGTACCAAATCTAAACGATATCATGATATCAATTATAACAATATTTATATTATGCTATCATGATATCATTATTGATGTCAAGCATGAGGCTAGTTCAGACAAAGGCAGACCGGGAAACCAAGGCAAAATTCTGGCACCTGTTCGCAGACAGCAGAGGCGCTACAAATCGCAGAAAGATAGTGAGCCACCTCAAAAACAATCTGGCAAACGCAAACCAGCTTGCGCACCACTTTGGAATGGACTACAAGGCAATTCGTTTTCATCTACGAGTTTTGCAGGAAAACAATTTGGTAAAGAACAGTGATCATGGATACAATGACTATTACTTTGTTGCACCCTATTTTGAGATAAATGAAGAGATGTTTTGGGAGATCAACACCATAATGGAAAAAGAAAATGTGGCGATGCATTAATGCAAAAACTGAATCTAGTTTTCAAGATTGGCAAAAAAATTCTGCACGCAAACAGATCAGATCACGCAAAGGCTGAATGCCCCATTTGCAATCGAGAGATCCACCCATATTGGGAACCCAAGTATGGCGGCATGCGAGCAACATGTCCCATCTGCGAGGCAAATTGGGCAGAGTCTTGATAATTATGCGAGCATGCAATTCAGTGTCGATTTTATATTCAGCTGGAGATGAAAAATTCCATTGACGCATGACTTGTTAGTTAGGGGCATTGATGAAGAGGTTCATGCAAAACTTACTGATGCATCAGAACAGCTTGGCATGTCTGTTAACTCTATAATCAAAGACGCCGCCGACAAGTGGGTTTCCCAGATTGGTAAAGAGCGCCACAGGCACGACTTGGTGCTGTATTCGGATGAGGAGTCTCTCAAATATTTGCTAGCAAAGATGAATGAGATGACAGAGACCAACTGGTCCAAGATTTGCTGCGGCCCGCCAAAGCACTTGGGAATCACAACGCTGACAAAATACAATTGGCTAGACGGTACGATAAAGCCGTATGAGAAATTCTACCAAAATCCAGCTGAATATGCAAAAAAAGTCATCGAGTCAATACCAAAGACACAAAAAAACAAGCAACTCCTAATTGCGGCGTTTCTGACAGGAGATTTGGCGCAAGACTCGATTAAAAAGTCCTCCAAATTCTGCGATTGGTACGACAAGAAGCACGTTCCTGGAATCACTCATTGCATTGCACTAACAGAAACTGTAATGCAGAACAAAATAGAAGACATTCTGGAATTATTCAACTGCCACGAGCAAGTCTTTGTGGTCAAAAACAAAACTCTTCACCGACTCAGAGTCACAGAAGAGAATTTTTACACACTAGTAGTCTAGACTGAAAAATCCGAATAAAACATCTCATCGTATGGCATCAGAGATATGCCAATTGCAAACGGAATTAGGAAAAAGCCAACTCCTATTGCTGTGAGTATGATTCCTAGCCAGAGGCAGCTCTTTGCTCTTTTTGGGTCGTCTTCCTTTATGACAAAATATGCAATCACGCCACCAATAACATTAAATAAAATTGGGAGCAAAAACCACCAAGCACTTTTTCTTCTTACTTCCATGGTGTGATCAGGATTTCTGATCTAAAAAAACATTAGCGAATATCAAATTAGTAATAATTATGTAAATGCCAAGGGATGTTATTCACTATAAAATCTTGTAAACCGAGGCTGTTTGTTCATTTTGAACATAGCTTGTATTACTATATTTACATAATATTCTACAAATCATGATTAAAGAAATTGTCGTAATAATATCAGTAATTACTGTGGCATCTATCTTGTCACATTCAATTTTTAATACAGTATCAAGTGAGGCAGAACCATTACCAGTAAAAATTGCGATAAATGAATGGCCAGGATATTCACATGCAATTATAGCACAAGAGAAAGGATTTTTTGAGAAAAACAATGTAAACGTAGAATTAATTTTTGATAGGGATTATTACAAAACTCAAGATCGATTCAAGGAAGCTCAAGTAGACGGTGCGTTTCAAGTTTTTTCTGATAGTATCCATCAGAGATCAGATGGATTACCATTACGAGTAGTTCAGGTAATGGATTATTCCAATAATGGAGATGTCATAATTGGTACAGTATCATCAATAAACGAATTAGAGGGAAAAACAATTGGCATTGAAGGACTCGACACATTTTCTCATATGTTTATAGTAAAAACACTAGAGAAGCACGGCATGTCTGAAAAAAGCGTCAGACTCAGATCTGTTTTGGCAAGAGATGTTGCGGCATCATTAGATGAAGGTCTGATTTCAGCTGGACATACATGGGAGCCAACAAAATCAATTGCATTAAAAAAAGGATACAAACTTTTAGCTAGTGCAGGCGACTTCCCATATTTGATCACCGATGTCTTGGCTTTTCATGAAAAAGTAATTGAGCAAAGACCCAAAGATGTTGAAAATATTGTAAGAGCATTATTTGAATCATCTGAATTTCAGAAAAACAATCCAGATGAAGCAGCTGAAATCATTTCAAAATTCACCGGTACGGATAAGGACATAGTTTTGTCTGGATTCAATGATATTCTACTAATCAATTTAGAAAAAAATTATGAGCTAATGAATTCACGTTATGATGAAAGCGAGCTTGCGTCATCATATAGAACGACAGGAGCATTTTATTTCCAACATGGCATAATAAAACAGATACCTGACTATCAAGAAATTATCGAGCCGAAATTCATCAACAAATTGACTGATAATGAATAGGTTTTAGATAATTTTTACATTAATTATAAAATAGAAATTCTTTCTTCAGATATATAGTTAGATACTTTGAGATTGTTTCAGATACTTGTCTAGTGGGAATTTTTTTGCACCAGGAATCTTGGCTATCTCAAAGCCTTCCTGGCGCTTGTCTAGTGGTCGCGTTGCATCAATTCCAAGCTTTGCGGTAAGGAGATTTTTCTGATCACTTGATGGATCCAGACTAGAGCCACGAACCTTTTGTATGATGTCAAGATTCTTGTCTGCTTGGAACCGTGTTGCCATTGCATATTCGACCTGAACTGGGTCGGATGGGTCAATGTCATCATCAACTATTGTTACCATTTTGAGTGAGCGATGAGCAGCAAATGTTTCTGCAATTGCTTTTTTGCCATCATCCTTATTTTTCTTCGATATTTGGACCACGGCATGAAGCCAGTTGCATCCGCCATCTGACATGATCACTTTTTTGGTTTGAGGAACTTTCTTTTTGACGTCTCGATTCAGCTTGGATTCAATTGGCATTCCCATGAGTAGTCGGTGTTCTGCAAAGCCTGCCAAAATATCGTGAAATATTGCATTATCCCTATAGTAGAGATTTTCCAGTTCAAAGACTGGCTGCGCTCTGGCAAAATCATAGGTGCGAAGCATTTCTACCATCCATTCCTTGTAGATCTTATCTGCAAGAATTTTGCCTTCCATTACAATTTCTGTTCCAGATGGAACCATTCTGCCGGAATATGGTAATTTAGTTAGAGTTAGCTTGCCTCCCAAAATAGCATTTGCAATATTGAGTTCGTCCTCTCCCCATTCTGCCTGATATGCGCCTGCAATGGATATTGCTGGATGGACTCCAATTGTGATTGCCACCTTGAGGTCCTCGCCATGTTCTTTGGCATCCATAAATGAGCGATGCAGGTGTCGCCCCTCCACCATTCTAACTGAAAAGTGTGTCCTATCAATTGGCATCAGTCTATGAAATGACGAGTTTTGCGTCTTTTTCTCATAGTTTTGCGAGTAAATTATAGAAGATGTAATGAATGGGCCAGACTCTTTTTCAAAGTGAGTAACTATTGGTAATATCGATAAATCTTGAGATTTGTTCTCAAAGAACTTGCCAGAGGATATCACCCTGGGCTTTTTTGCGCTCGAAATGGCAGAGATTACCTTTTTGTGGATGGTATCTTCTGTGCCAGAGACTGCCTTTGCAAACCTGAGCCTAGTTCCCACCAAGTTTGCAACCAGTCGCAGCTTGCTTTCTTTGATGTTCTCAAAAAGTATGGCATTTGCACCATCGACTTGCTGTGTCAGCGATGCGATTTCAAATCTAGTAGAAACCTTCTTTTTTATTGTATATAGCTGGTCCATCTTTTTTACCAGCGCGATATAATTACGCAGGTCGGTCATTTCCTGATCGCCTCCGTTATCTTCTCAATTAGAACCTTGCTTGGTCCTGCTCCTAGCTCCTTTGCTGATAGCGACACCACGCAAACTCCGCGAACTTCGGACGCCATCTTTTGAGATATCAACTTTAGAAACATCAGATCCTGCCGAATCGGTATTATTTCAGACGATATTGGCGACGGACCAGTTGCTATGGATATGATCATTCCTCCGATCCGTAACGGACCTTCAGAAATTGAAATGAAAAAAGCGTTTTCGTACTTTAAGATTTTGACATCGAATTTCCGATTTTCTGTTTCCACAGTTATGCTGTGGTCAGAACTTGACATTAAATGCCTGGATGAGACTTATGCCTTTATTGCTATCGCTTCTTCTTGTGGGTCTGTCTCTACTGAAATTGCGGCCTTGGAAAACTTTGAAGTTTTAGCCTTTCTAGTTGCAGTTTTTGCTGTCTTTGCTTTTGATGCTCTTGGTTTTCTTGCTTTTGCCTCTACAACTATTGGCTCTTGTACTTCCACAGTCTCCTCAACTGTTTTAACAGTGTTGATGCCTGTTGCCTCTTGGGCCTCGGCTTCAACTCTGGCACGCAGCTTGGCCTTGTATTTGAGATTTCGTGGTTTTGTTCTCAGTCTGTAGCCACAGCATGGGCACCATAGTCCTTCCCATTTGATGAAGATTTCACAAATTTGACAACGTCTTTGACCTGAAGCATAACGTCCAGTTCCTACTGGCTTTTGAGCCTTGTATCTGGAGCAAATTCCCTTACATGTCATATTTTGTCATCGTATTATAGGAATCGCAAATATTTAAGCATGGATCCATATTTATTACAAATTTTTCTAGAAAAGATTATAGAAATTTTAAATGATCTTGCCGATCAGCTTGATCAATTTGACAAAAACTCGAAAAGTTGTATAAATATCTAACGATTTTTTACGCATGAGATTATACGGGTGTGGAGCCTGAATTTGGGTTGTTTTTGAGTGTTTTTTAATTTTTGATCCTATCCAGTTCTGGACAGGGGCAGCACAAAGTGCCTATATCCCTCCCTTTGCGCTATAAAGCGGGCTGAAAGCATGTCGCGCTTTCCTCGCTTGTTGTGGTTTTTGATTTTCCTTGTTGTCTTTCGTTCATCCACAAATTCCAGCTCAAAGTGCGAGCAGAACTTTAGATTCAGCTGTGTGGTGATCTGTTTTGCCACCTGCATGTTTCCGTTTCCTATTCGCACTAGCTTGCGTTCTGCACGCAATCCTCCAAGAATCTTTGCCACATGCGATGCCAGCTCTTCTGGAGAAGAGTACAGGCCAAGCTCTATTTCTTTGCCAAAATAGCTGACAGATATTCCTATTCGCTGGCCGGGGTCTATTCCAATTAATAGCTCGGACTGGTTTAGGCCGGAATCCAGCTTTTCTATTATGATTCCCTGAATTACGGTTGGGTCCTGCTGGAGTATTTCCTCGTTTAGAATAGCCTGGCTTGCAAATTTTGGCGACTCGTCCTCTGTTGTAAATATGAGGCTTCCCTGGTATGAGGGAATTTGGTCAGGAATAATAGAATCATAGGGAAGATTTAGGGATCTGAGTGCTTTGACAAACTGAAAGTAGGATTTACCCTGGGTGGTGGCAATACCAATACGACATTGTTGTATGGTGCTGATACTGATTGTTATGGTGTAAGCGATTTAAGGCTTTACGGCTTGAGAATTGTTGACACTACGCTGTCAACTGCTTCATTAAATTTAGAATCAATGTTTGACTTGGTCTTGTCCAGTTTTGCTGCACCATCAGATGCGATCTTTTTTGCCTGGTTCTCTGCTCTTGAGCGGGTCTCTGAGATCATGGCTTCTGCCTCTTTTAGTGCCATTTGTGTGACCTTTTCCCTCAGGGAATCGATCTCTTTTTGGGCACGCGTGTTGAGGCCTTTTTTCATATCAGCCACCTTGACGTTTAGCGAGTCCAGATCGTCCTCTAGTTCTGCTAGGGACTTGATGATTTTGCTTACCTTGGAATCTGCAACTACGCTCTGGGCTGGTGCGTCCTTCATACAGCTAAAAGTCGCCCGTTTCCGCTAATTAAATTCTTCATTTTGTGGTAAGAAGGAGAATAGCACGGGACAGATCGCCTCCTGTTTCCTTTAGGGCGTTTGTTGCAACCTCCGGGGTGACGTTTGCCTGGCTGCACACCAGCATGATATCGTCTTCTGAGAAGATTGGCGTTTCCAGCTCTTTTTCCTCATATGAAGTAGCTACTACCTGAAAAATTGAATTGTCCTTTGACTTCATTTCTGTGACTGCGGGTTTTGCTATGATGATTTCTTTTTTGTCTGTTTTTATTATTACCTCTTGGACGTTGTTGAGCTCCTTCATGTCAAGGCCCATTCTGTCCAGCATTCGTCTCATTTCGCGATTGCCACCTCCGCCACGCATCATGCTTTTTTTTGCTCCAAACTATTTTTTAAACTATCTCGCACCTTGACTGCAACTCCGCGCTTGAGTGTTCCCATCATCTCTGAATTTACTATTGCGCGCCCCACCGCAATCACCTCGTCTTGGTATAGTATGGGAACATCAGCTCCAATGAGGATGTTTTTGCCCGCCCAAGTAACGTGTTTGCAGAAAACAGACTTGCCGTCGCGCACAAACGGCTCGGAATCAGAATTTATTTCGATGCAGTTTTGGCGGAACTTTTTGTTCTTTAGTAGGATTTGAGCAAAATACAGAGAAATCGCAAGGCCACCATCTATACGTAAAGTGCAGAGGAGTTTTTTGCCTAAATACACTTCGCGGATTCTGCCTGTCTTTTTGGAAAATGTCATCTCGATGTTTTTTGGCAGATTCTTGGACATTCCGCCTCCAAATAATGCGTCAATTGTGTGCCTTAGCTTAACTATTGGGTCCAATCACATTTTGAAAAAATTATTCCATTAATATGTCAAAATGCTATTTTGGCAGAGATATTGTAAATACAGTCGGGTGATTCTTGACATATACAGTACCGCCGTGTTGCTCTATGATGTTTTTGACAGTTGCAAGCCCCAGTCCAGTTCCCTTTGGCTTTGTTGTAAATAGCGGCTCAAAGATCTTTGGCAAAATGTTTTCTGGGATTTCGGGTCCCGAGTTTTCAATTTCTACGGTATAGAACTTGTCCTGATCATTTACTCTGATGTTAATTGTGCCCTCTGCATCCATTGCCTGAATTGCATTTGTCAAAATATTTGCCAGTGCGACTTCGAGTTTTTCCGCATCGCATTTTATGTTGTGATCAGTTTCGGGCAGATTTACTGTGACAGTGGATGGTTTTTCGATTCTATCAACTACTAGTGAGAGAATTTTGTTGATAGGGTTTTCCTTGATTTGCAGTTGTGTGGTTCTAACAAAGTCCAGCGTATCGCTTACTTGATAGTTGATCTTTGATGCAGCCCGCTCTATTCTGTCCAGCTGCGAGATCATTTTCTCATCCAGTGCCTTGTTGTTTTTTGCTATTTCTACGGTGTTTTTGATCACAGATGTTGAATTTCTAATGTCATGCGCAAGCCTGCTTGCAAGCTGCCCCACCGCAGAAAGTTTTTCGCTCTTGAGTAGGTCCTCGTTTAGTTTAATTATTTTGTTGATGTTGCGTTGGTTTGAGCGAATTGCTATGAAGACAAATGCGCTCATAGAGACGCCAATTGCAGGCACTGCGACCATTACCATTGTCTCAAAGTCAGTAAACGTTCGGACTTGGCTAAACTCTAGCAACCATGTCCTATGACCGAAGTCAATCCGTGCGGATTTGCTCCAAGATTCATCAAGGGTATCTTTTTTGGAATCATAGAGCAGGTTTTCTTCGGATTTGTTAGTATCGTAAATCTTGATTCGAATATTATTATGTTGTATTTCACCCAGGCCAGGCAACATTGCATTGAACAGATCATACGTCCTAAACGCCATATAGACAAATCCCTGTAGTGCATCCTGTTTTTCTTTAACCGATTCAGGTGTCACGTTGTCTTTGTACACTGGTAGATACATCAGAAAGCCTGGCTGGATGTCTTTGGTTATTTCTTGGACCAGTGTGACCCTGCCAGAAATTGTTACAATACCAGTATCACATGCATTTTCCATGGCAGCCCGTCTAATGGGCTCTGAGAACATGTCGTATCCTATCGCCTGTAGGTTTCTGTCATTGACTGGCTCAACATAGATAATTGAATGGTATTGTTCTCTTGGGGTGTCAGGGCGAACTGAATAGTTTGGCCAAACGGAGCGCATCTCTTGTATGTGACTTTCTAGCTCGTCGGCACCACCAATCCTATGTGAATAGCCTACTACTTGGACTCCAGGAAATCTGTTTTCTATTTGCTGATTTTTTACAAAGGTTTGCCATTCATCCAATGTGATTTGTTCAGAGCTTACAAAAAGCCCCTGAGTCGCATAGAGAACCTGCTCATAGTTTACCAGCCTATTTCGTATTGATGTGGTCAGATCATTTGCAACTAAATCAAATTCATTGTCTTTTTGAATCAGAATGTAGCTGTAGAATAATCCCAGAATTGCAAAGGTGATGAACAAGGAACTGCCTAGTGCGATAAAGTCAAAATGTTTGCTCTGCATTGTTCTTAATTTTTGGAATGGCGGTTTTGTAAATAGGCATTACTGTATGATGACAAATGGGTAAAATCCACAGCATATCATTTTAGAATATATTTGTGGGACACATCTATATAGATAAGCCAAATTCATTTAGTTATGTCAGAGCGAGAAGAGACAAGGCGAATTCAGTTCACCGGAAAATCCTCCTATATTGTGTCATTACCAAAGCAGTGGATTATGGAGCTTGGCCTAAAGCAAGGCGACCAGATTACAATCACTCGGGAGGGCCGATCCGCACTAAAGATAATTCCTGCAAAAGAGCAGACCAAGTCATCGCAGGGAGAAGAAGCAATACTAGAGATAACGCGCGAAGACAACAATGCCGCCATTGTGAGAAAACTAGTATCCCTGTATTTTCTTGGCTACAAGACAATCCAGATAAAGCCAAAGGGCGACAGGCTCCAGCCGGGCCAGAGAACTGCAATCAAGTCAGCTGTAAAAGGAATGCTGATGGGCGCAGAAATCATTTCTGATTCCGTTGACGGCATTACAATCCAGGTCTTGGTGAATTTACTAGAGCTAACGGTAGATGGCGCCTTTAAGCGAATGCTGCACCTGGCAAAGTCAATGCTAAAGGACGCATTACTTGCAGTAAAGGAAGGGAACTTGGAGCTTGCAAGGGAGGTAATTGACTCTGATGATGAGGTGGACAGATTCGGCTTTTACATAATACGGCAGCTAAAAATCGCAATACAAAACGAGTACATGTTGCGAGAGATGGGATTTACAAACGCAAGGCAGTGTCTTGGATATAGGCTTATAGTAAAAAACATAGAGCGAACTGGAGACCACGCAGTACTAATTGCAAAGGACCTGCTTGAATTCAAAGAGTCTGTTAGAAAGGACGCAATGGATAAAATCGAGGACCTAAACGACTTTGCAACATCCGTACTAGACTTGGCATGTTTGGCATTATTCAAAGAAGACTTTGCCCAGGCAGAAAAGGCGATTGAAAAGGCATCAGAGCTATCAAAGTATGAGAAAAAAATCATAGAATCAGTCAAGGTCATAAAAGACGAGGAAGAGGCCTACCGCATCAGAAGAATGGCGGAAAACATTGCCAGAATCGCGGAATACGCATCAGACATTGCAGAAATCGTACTAAACATGAACGTAGAAAAACTGTTAAGAAAACGACCATAATGAGAACCACACCAATGCTAAGCGCCATACTAGTAACATATGACAATGAGGACTCGATTCGGGAGGCCTATGGGTTGTGCGAGGCAGCTGGCTACAAAGTTGACAAATTAATCAGGCAGAGATTTCTTAACAAGTCAAGGTATGGGATTGGCGAAGGCAAAGTCCTAGAGATAAAAGAAATTGCAGACAAGATAAAACCAGATGTTCTAATCTATGATGAAATACTAAAACCAAGTCAGAACTATAACATAGCCGCCAAGCTCAAAATCAACGTCCTAGACAGGGAATCATTAATTCTAGAAATATTTGAGAGAAGGGCTACCAGCTCTGAATCACATTTGCAAATAAAGCTGGCCCAGTTCCGGTATGAAATGTCAAGGGCAAAGGAAAAGGTCCGACTGGCAAAGATGGGCGAGCAGCCGGGATTTATGGGAATAGGCATGTACGAAGTTGATTCATACTATAACGACATTCAAAACAGAATAAGGTCAGTCAAGTCCAAGCTGGAAAAGATGGGAAAGCAACGAGCATTACACCGAGAGGCAAGAAGAAGGGTCGGACTCAAAACAATATCCCTTGCAGGATACACGTCTGCTGGAAAAACCACTTTGTTTAATTTGCTAACTGGTGAGACAAAGCAGCAGAGTCCGGAACTATTCACCACATTATCCACTACAACAAGAAAAGTCCTAATCGAAAAGGACCCAGTTCTGGTGTCAGATACAGTAGGGTTCATCTCCAAGTTGCCTGCATACATGATAGAGGCCTTCAAGTCAACACTAGAGGAGCTAAAGTACGCCGAAGTAGTAATTGTCGTAATTGATATCTCGGATTCGGAGTTGGAGCTGCGCAAAAAATACCGAAGCTGCCTTAAAACCATAGCTGATCTGGATGTGGACCAGGAACGCGTAATCTATGCCCTGAATAAATCAGACCTAGTCGAGCCCGACAAAATACTCAGAAAGGCAGAGTTTATCGGATTATCCAATAGCAAAAAATGGGTCCCAGTCTCTGCGATAACACAGCAAAACATTCCAAAACTATTGGAGTTAGTCAAAAAGATGATCATAAATCCCCCACAGCAAATAAAAGAAATTCCAAGAAAGCAGGACCTGACCAAACTCTATGAGCAAGATGACGATTGAAGTATTACGAATAGGACAGCGAGTGGTCCGCGACGACAGGGTCACCACACATGTTGCACTAGTGTCGCGCGCATTTGGCGCATCAAAAATTTACATGAACGAGATAAATCCAGAAATCAAGGATACCCTATCCAAGGTAAACAAAACTTGGGGAAGCGACTTTGAGCTAGAATACATTGAAAATTGGCGTGCTCTTTTGAGATCAAAGAAAAAGGATGGCTCCAAAATAGTCCACCTCACCATGTACGGCCAAAACATCAATTCCGTTTATAACAAAATAGCAAAGGAAAAACAAATCCTAGTTGTGGTGGGGGCAGAAAAGGTTCCGCGTGATGTTTACGAAAATGCCGACTATAATGTAGCGGTTGGAAGCCAGCCCCACTCTGAGATCAGCGCACTAGCCATAGTACTGGACAGAATTCAGGGCGGAAAGCAGTTTGATTCAAAATTTGACAATGCCAGACTAACAATAATTCCATCAGAAAAAGGAAAACAAGTTACTGCAAAAAATCCTAGTTAGGCTGGACCCATCCGCCACAAGACGAGCAGATCAGCATTCCTTCATCATCTTCGTATGTGGGCGAGCCAGGAGGGCACTCGCATTTGAAGATTTCCATGAGTATGATGGCACTTGATGTTATTTTAGCAAGCCCGCACAAAAATCAAACATTTGTTTAATGCAATAAGGAAATTTGCACAAATTCCAAAGTATTTGATGCAAATTTCGCAGCCTAGATTTGTTCGCAGATATTAAATATGCAAATCAAGTGCTGAGATCGATGGTCGAGTCCTACGAGGATCCATTTGTTAGAATTTCTGCAATGATTGGCGGGGATGAATACCTCAAGGTTGCTCGCGCCTTGCTAAAGGCAGAAGATGCAACAGATGAGGAAATCGCAAGCTCGACTGGGCTGAGAATAAACATGGTAAGAAAGGTACTCTATGATTTGTTTGGAAAAGCGCTGATTACAGGAATTCGCGTCAAGGATGAGCGAAAGGGCTGGTTTGTGTATCGATGGCGCTCAAGAAAGGACGAAGTCGAGAATTTCATTGAAAACCAGAAAAAGAAAATCTCCGAGCGACTCCAGCAAAGACTAGACTATGAGAACTCGTCACAATTCTATCATTGTGGAAACGAGGACTGTCCAAGAGCAACATTTGAGATGGCATTAGAACAGTTCTTCAAGTGCCCACGATGCGGTGGTGTCGTGAATCTCAAGAAAAACGACAAGCTAAAAAAAGCACTGGAATCAAAGATTACCGACATTAGAAACGACATGCGTCGTCAGATATAATACAAGATTATTTCATCATTTTTGCGCACGACTTTGTGCAGTTTTAGTTTCAGGGATTTTGATATTTTAGAAAATCCAGTCCCCTCGACTAGTGTTTTTGCATCTGCGCCTCCAACCAAATATGGTGCCACAGTAACTATCACTTCATCAGCTAATCCCTGATTTACAAAGTCCCAGTTTGTGGTCCCGCCGCCCTCCAAGAGAATGGTTTTGATTTTTTGTTTTGCCAGATATCGCAATAACTGCTTTAGATCTACTCGTGTTTTGCCGGCAATTATTACATCTACTGGAAACTTGTGGAATTTTGCCAGATTTTTCTTTGATGCTTTTTTTGATACTGCAATAATTGTCGGAACATAATAGGATGTCTGGATTATTTTGGAGCTTGTTGGGATCTGTGCAGACGAGTCCAAGACTATGCGAATTGGGTTTTTGCCCCTGACATACCGCACAGTCAACATTGGGTCGTCTTGCAGGATGGTGTTTTTTCCAACAAGAATTGCATCTACTCTAGAACGTAATCTATGGACTCGCTTTATGTCGGATTTTGACGATAGTTTAGAATCGCCAGTCCTAGTAGCAATTTTACCATCAAGTGATATTGCAGCTGATAGTATTATGTGTGGCCTAGAGCTTGCCATGAACGATTTTGCC
This sequence comes from uncultured Candidatus Nitrosotenuis sp., assembly GCA_964470325.1. Taxonomy (GTDB): domain Archaea; phylum Thermoproteota; class Nitrososphaeria; order Nitrososphaerales; family Nitrosopumilaceae; genus Nitrosotenuis. The sequence goes on from CAYYBJ010000003.1 coordinate 36,648, forward strand.
TCCAATCATTACTGCAGATATTGCGGACGGGTCTGCCCTATGCACTATACTTGCATGTGGATTATGCATTGGCTCCAAATCCAGTGAATGCTTTTTGATGAAAATGCCGTCTGCCAAGAATCCAGGCTGAATTGCGCCTATTTTCTTGTCTAAGATGATTCCGCCGTTTACTGTTGCCATTTTGAGTATTTCCTTTGGGTCTATTCTTTTTTGGTGCAGTCCCATGTGGGCTTTCCAGAGATAGTCCATTTCGCGAAACATATCTGGCGAGTTTATCATTACGTTATCGGTTCCAATTCCTACCACACATCCGGCATTTGCCATTGCCTCAAAGTTTGGGATTCCTTCTGCCAAAGACGAGTTTGCCCTAGGACAGATCACTATTCCACGTGTTTTCTTTGCTGTCTTGGCAAGATCCGACCTATTTGCAAACGTCATGTGTACTAGAAAATGCGGTTTTAGCAATAATGCACGTTCTGTCTCGGTTTTGCCGGTGATTTTTTTCGATGTCAACATACTTTCTCTAGTTTCAGAGCTGTGAATTGCCCTGATCTTTTTTGTCTGAGAATAATACTTCAACATAGAATCGCTGTTTTCATTTGCCCCAGAGATTCCGATTCCGTCTGAGATTTTTACCACTTGAGCTAATGCCTTTTTTGTCTCTGGGGTTGATGGCAGATTTTTTTTGATTTGCGTTGTATTATGATATGATTCTGCCCTTCCCAGAATTACTGCCCGAATTGGGATGTCTCTCAGTGCTTGTCTTAATAGTATGACACCTGCTGGTCCTCCTTCTCTGAAATCAACAAATGTCGTGATCCCCTTTTGCATCATTGAATGGCACGCGTTTTTCATAAACGATACCAAATGCTCTGGCTTGGTTTGCCTCAGAATTCTCTGCTTTGCACCCAAGACAGGATGAATCTTGCTGTCTACAGAACCTGTAAGTGTGGCGTCTTTGGCTATGGAATCCCCAATGTGCGTGTGCAGATTGACAAACCCAGGCACCAAGAGCAGTCCTTCGCAGTCAATTGTCTTGCCGCTTTTTTGCCCCAGCCTGCCAAATCGCTTGCCAATTACAGGCAGATTAACAGACGGCAGATACTGAAGTTCTTTGCCATAAAGAACGCTGAGATTTTTTAAAAGCATGACAGCTCATAGATTTCTGGTTTTTCTTTTTTGGCATCTCGAATTTCGCGAATCATATCAAGGGATTTTGTTGCAAGCTTGACTGCCTCCCTTGCGGTTCTACCAGTGCCAATCCCACAGTTAAAGGCCACATCAAATTCCTTTTTTGCAATTTCCAAAAATTCCTGTGCGTTTTTCTTTGCATCACCAGATGTTACCACCATGAAGTTATCTCCACCCATAAAGAACGACAGGGATTTTTTTGCCAAAAAGAATTCCGACATTTTCGCATAAATTCCAAATATCGTAGACGATATCTCGTATGGGGATTTTACCTTTCTTTGTGAAGTGATATTTTCCACATCAAAGTGCATTATTGTCACTCTTTGGTCTGTCTGGCCGTTCACAAATCCAAAGATGTGGTGATTCTTGTCAAGTATGATAGGTATTTTTTTGCCCTCGTATGCCTTGAGGTTTGCATCAAAGGGATTGTCTGCATAGCCAATTGACATTGATAGCTTTAGCGACGAGACTTGTTCCAGATTTTTTTGGATTTCAATATGATCGGCAAGGGTTAGGCCGTTTGTTATGACAAAAAACTCGTCAAATCTATTTGAAAAGACAAGGCAGTTTTTTGCAGAAAACAGCTTTTGTATTTCCCGGTACAAATGCGCCTGGAGCATCTGCAATTCATGTTCCCTATCAGAGCCCAAAGTCAGAGTCCAAGGACCATATTCCGTGATTTTGATTATAGTGAGTTGTATCATTGAATTTTCTCCAGCTCTTGCGCCAGCATTACCACGGCCTCTACTGCACGCTCGGCAACAGGCCTTATTCGTGCGTATGCGTGGCGTTCCTGCATCCCAGGACCAGAAATCCCAAGTGAGACTGGTTTTTTGTATTTCAGTGAGAGTTCAGTGAGTGATTTTGCCGTGCTGGATGCAATGACCTCATCGTGCTTTGTCTGGCCCTTGATTATTGCGCCCAGTGTGACTACGCCGTCGACGTCGTCTTTTGCCAACAATGTATCCACAATAATTGGCATATCATATGCCCCTGGAACCATACAGGAATACTTGATTGTAATTTTGAGCTCCTTTGACTTTTCCTCTGCCACAGCCAGCATTCGGGATGTTATCTCGTCATTGAATTCCGCAGTAACTATTGCAATGTTCATCTAGTGCACCCTTGAGAATTCCAATAGTTCCTTGCCATCAATAAATGGGATGGCGTGCTCTTTTGCAAATTTTTGCGCCTTTTCCGGAGTCAGTGCAGAATATGTCTGCCCATCCATCATCTCACATATTGCAGTCACTGGCGTAAGATTTGCTATCTTGGCCAAATACACCGACATTTCTGTGTGGCCCTGCCTTTTTGCAAGCAATCCATTTGAGGCCAAAAGCAACGGCACATGTCCTGGCGTGACAAATGATGTTACAAACTGGTTTTTGGCATCATCTGAATGATACAGCTGCGCCATTTCTTTTATGGTCAAGGCACGATCCTTGTCGGTAATACCAGTGTAGGTCTTCTTGTGGTTTATGGAAATTGAAAATGTTGGATGGTCTCCATATGGAGCAATGCCCATTATCATTTTTTTAGAATCAGAGTCCATATCGGATGATTTTGATAGAATTTGGTGCATGTACTGCAGGTTTAGCGATTTTGCGAAAGAGTCCTCTAGTGCCAAACAAATTAGGCCTCCGGCGTTTTGTCGCATTCTAGAAATGTGCTCTGGCGTTACAAACTGGGCAGCAACTACCATGTCTACTTCGTTTTCTCGCTTGCCAGAGTCATAAAGCAACACAAACTCGCCTCGTTTTAGCGATGAAATTGCACCATCTAGTGACATCATATGAAAATGGATTTTGGTATAATAATAAAGTTTACTAGTAAATTAGTAATTACCACTATTTTGGTAGAAAATCATTCCTGTTTTAGGAGATATTTGCCCAAAATATCGGTTTCAATATTAATCTTGTCGCCTATTTTTCTTGTTGAAAAATTTGTCACGTCAATGGTGTGAGGTATCAGACAAACCGATGCGAGATTTTTTTTCACATCGACCACGGTAAGACTGATTCCGTCAATTGCTATGGATCCTTTTTGCACGACAAATCTAGCTAAATTCTTTGGAACCTCAAACCAGATTTGCACCTCTTTTGGTTTTTTTTCTATTTTTTTTATCACGCCAACTCCATCGACATGACCCAAAACGAAATGGCCCTCCAGTCGCTCGCCAACTCTGAGGCTTCGCTCAATGTTGACAATTCCGCCAACCCTTAGGTTCCCAAGGTCAGTCTTTTTTGTAGTCTCTTCAATCATTTCAAAGTCGCACTTGGACTTGTCAATTCCTGTAACAGTAAGGCACACGCCATTTAGCGCTACACTTTGGCCTAGCTTGAGCCCCTTGGAGTTTTTGCCAAGGTCGACTTTCATCCGTATGGCGCTTCTATTCTTGGTGTTTTGCTTTATTTCCAATATCTTGCCTATTCCCTCAACTATTCCCGTGAACAATTACTGGAATTGTATTATATTGATATAAAATGATTCAGGCAAGCCTTAAAAATAAAACCAAATCCAGTTTTTGCATGGATACATTTGAGACAATAGAAAAACGCCGCTCTATCAAAAGCTTTGATGCAAACCATTCCATATCAAAGCAGGAAATAGACAAGATTCTATCAGCTGCCATCTTGTCACCGACCTCATACAATATCCAGAACTGGCGATTTGTTGTAATAACTGACAAGCAGACAAAGACAAAGCTTCGCGCAGCCTCGTGGAACCAGGCTCAGATAACGGATGCCTCTGTAGTTATTGTCTTGTGCGCGGATTTGCATGCATGGAAAAAAGACCCCGCAAGATACTGGAAGAATGCCCCAAAGGCAACGCAGGATTATTTGGTTCCTGCCATAATTGAAGCGTATGAAGGCAAAGACCAGTTCCAGCGAGACGAGGCAATCAGGTCTTGCGGAATGGCGGCCCAAACAATAATGCTTGCGGCAAAGGCAATGGATTATGATTCCTGCCCAATGATTGGATTTGTCCCAGAAGAGGTTGCAAAAATAATCAATCTGCCTTCAGATCATATCATAGTGATGATGGTAGTGGTTGGCAAGGCACTAAAATCAGCCAATCCACGCGGAGGTCAGCTCTCACTGGACGAAGTGGCAGTAAATGATCATTTTTGATTTTATCTTGATTTTACAATAACTGGCTTTTTTTGTGAGTTAATGGCGCGTTCCATGCTATTTTTTGCCAGTGCCATATCCAATTTGATTAGATGTTTTACGATTGGATTGTCTCGGTCTAGCTTGTACATTGTTGCACGGCCAATCTGCCTTGTTATTTTGACTGCGCCTGATTTTTCAAGCTCTTCCCAGTATTTGAAAAAGGTAATTCTGCCCATTTCTAGATTCTTGACAATCTCATTTTTGGAATAATCAGAAAACGGATTATCCAAGAGAAAATCCACTATTCTCAGAACGGGGCTAGAGCCCAGGTATTTTAGTAAAAGTGTTTCATTTGTCTTATACTTCATCAACAACCAACGAACACCAAAATATTTAACTTTAAACCTTCAAAGTACTAAAAGTGAACTCATGATAACGGAGCCTCAGATTAAAGCGTTGATTCTCTTTAAACTGCATAAAAGAGGCAATTGGGGAGCAAGTCATACTGCATTTGATAATATCAAAAAAGGATTCAATGAGAGAGATCTAGGAAAACATGGTACAAAGACAGTAGATAAAATTGCAAAAGACTTGATAAAATCTGGATTAATAATTCCAAAGCCAACTCACTATGGAATACAGATATCACTGAATCCAAGACAGGCCGATACAATAATTGGCATTATGAGAGGGTATTTTCCCGACGTATGACAAGTCATCAAAATTTTTACCCAACAAACCCCAAGATCATGCCATGACATCTGCATTAATGGAAAAAATTCTCTTTGGAGTGGCAAAACAATGGATAGCAGGAGATACCATAAATGATGCACTCAGTGCTGCCCAAGTTTCATACAAAAACGGAATGAGTGTCATAATCAACAAGCTAGGTGAATATCACACATCAAAGAATCTCATAGAAAACACCATATCAGAATACAAGGCTGTAATGGCCTCATTTAGGAAATGGAAGGTAAGAGGCGCAATCTCGGTAAAACCAACGCAGATAGGCCTGATGAAAAGCAAAAAAGAATGCCTGGCAAACCTAGAGATTTTGATTCGTGCCGCATCAAATTCCCAGACATTTGTGTGGATTGACATGGAGTCCTCTGATCACACAGACGAGACAATCCAAATCTACGAAAACCTGCTTGTAAGATATGAAAGACTTGGAATTGCCATCCAGGCAAATCTTATGCGCAGTGAAGGAGATTTGGCGGATTTGCTCTCAGTTGGGGGCAAAATACGCCTAGTAAAAGGCGCATATCGAGAAAATCCAGATGTTGCACTAAAATCAAAGGACAAAATCGACTGGAACTATCAGAGATTGATGAGAATTCTCTTCGAGTCTGGCAACGAGTTTGGAATTGCCACTCATGATGGCACCATGATAAATTCCGCCATAACACTTGCAAAAAAGCACGACAAAAAATTTGAATTCCAAATGCTTCGCGGAATTCGAGACGAGCTAAAACCAGGCCTGATCAAAAAAGGATTTGCACTATCAGAATACATTCCATATGGGACAAATTGGCTTCCCTATTCCATACGAAGACTAAAGGAGAGAAAGAGAAACATTTTGCTTTTGGGCAGCTCATTTCTCTCACATAAAATTGGCACGTAGAAATCATACTTGAACGTTATATAGAAAAAATCCATTTTTGCGTATAATGAAGACAACAGGAATCACCTTGATTCTACTTGTTGCAACGCTGGCACTGCCTTTGGGGAATGTCTTTGCCGAACCAGCAAATCCACCAACAAACCTAGTTGCCCAAAGCATTTCCAGCACTCAGATCAACCTCTCATGGAACGCACCAGTCAACTCCACGCAAAGTCTAGTCAACGGCTACAAAATAGAGCGTGATGCCGGATGCCTAGGAACATTCACTGTTCTGGCAGCAAACCACACCGCAACCAAATACAACAACACCGGCCTGGCACCATCAAAGTGCTACGCATACAAGGTTTTTGCACTAAACCCATCTGGAATTAGCGCATCATCAAACATATCTCAGGCTGCAACGCCGGCAACACCTGCCACAAACCAGACCAAGCCAACTGACAACCTAGGCCAAAAAGTATCGGATTTTGTACAAAAAAGAAATGAATTGCTCAAAAAGCAGCGCGAAGAAACACTCAAGCTAATCCGAGAATGTCACGACAAGGCAATCAACGCAACAGGAACCGCACGAAAGCAAATCATGGATGACTGCCGCAATACCATGAAAGATCTCAGAGGCAAGTACAAGGACACAAGAAAACAATTCAGAGAAGACTTCAAGTCATTTAGGGAAGACACAAAATCCCTTCTAAAAGAGGCAAAAAAGTCAGGACTCGTCACCAAAAAAGACATCCGTGAGGCAAAACACGAGCTACGAGACTTTGAAAACGACACAAAACGAGAATTCAAGTCGCTAAAGCACGACATCAAGGATATTCGTAAAGACCTCAAAAAAGAGCTAAAGGAACACAAAAAGGAACAAAAGAAAAACCAGCATCATGACGATGACCGCGATGAAGATGACTAGCTTCTCTTTTTCTTATTTTTAGGCATTAACTAGAATTCTAAATCCGCCATATGCCATTTTCTTTGGATTAAATGGCATGGGCTCATTGGATCCAGATTTTTCATGGTTTGCCATCAATTCCTTCATGACCTTTGCATTTACGCTGTTTCTATGCTTTTTTGACTTGAATGTGATATATGAAAACACCACAGTCTCGTTTGGTTTTAGCTTCATTAGTTTGGAAAATGATATTCCCCATGGGTTTTTCAGATCATTTCCCACAGATTCTTTGTAGTCCAGTGCTCCATATTTGCGCCAGACTCTTCCTCCCAACAAAGCCATCTTGTGATATGCCTTGAGATTTTTCTTTGGGACCACCAAGACATAGCCGTCTACGTAATTTGCTTTGGACTTTGCCATGTTTTGTGTTGAATCAGGCAATTATTGTATTTTTAGGCACAAAATCAACAAAGTAGCTTATCATTATCAGACCAGCTGACTAGACTCTATGAATCAGGGTATGATAGCATAATCATGAAAACAACACATTGGGCTTATGAAGTTCGAGCCCCATTCAAGCGCGTCATGGCTTGGGACATACTATTTTTTGTCCTAGGCATTGGCGTAGGTGCCGGAGTCGGCGCATTCCTAGCAACAAGCTAGGATCATTTTTTATTCTTTTAATTTAGATTCCTGGAATATTTCTGATTCGTACCAGTTATACCTGAAATAGTCCAGACACCACTCGTGAAACATTGCGTCTGTGCTGTAAAATATCTCAGTTATGTCTGCCTCGCCTTCTGCATTTGAAAAGGCAACACTTGCCTCTTTTTCGTTTAATACTATAAGAGTCTGGATTGTCTTTTTCATCTTTCTCTCTATGAGGCCTTTCTCTATCAAACTATCATAGTTGAGCTTGGCAAGAAGCTTCTTTCTTCCCTTGGGGACTACTGCCGATTCCGATAGAATATAGTTGAATTTTACTCCTTTTGTAATTTGCTTTACCTTTGGCTCTATGATGTCAAGCGGAATTTCAGTCAGTATTTCGTAAATGTACTGATTTGCATTTTTGTATATTGCTTTCCATTGTTCTAGAACTTTGGATACGCCCTTTACATGAGTAAAGTTTGCAAGCTGGCCAATTCTCATGATGAATTTTGGTGGAATGTCTCCAAAGGTGTGGTCTTCAAAATATTTCCTATTCCTTGAGAGAAATATGATAGACGGCGTCTGCGAGCAGATGGTTTTGCCGTATGTTGTAAGGGTGTAATACCCATCCATGCCTTTTGCGATAAATCCACCATCTTCTAGTCTTGCAAAGTTTCTATGTACTTCTTGGACTGTGGCGCCAATTTCTTTTGCCATGTTTGTGATTTTGGATTTTTTCTCCAATAGCCGAAATATGATTTGGAGGCGCTGCTGGCTAGATAATTCCAGAAAATTGTTTGCAGCCTCTTCGTACAAGTCCACCATGTCTAGCCTAAACTCAACTTGGATAAAAAATGATAAGATATGACTAGGATTTGATTTTTAGTAAAGATCTGATAATTCTTTTTACTCCAAGCAAGACTACTAGCCCAATTATACTGAAAATTACTAGCAGTAAAAAACCAAAGACATTGGATAATGACTGGAAAATATTCATGCCAAAAAAGTCTAGATTTATCTTTGGCACCAATAATAATGAGTTTAGAAATTCTGATGCTGGAAATTCTTCCTTGTACCCAGTGACCAAAACGTATTTTGTGTTTTCATCTCCGCTTATTATTATTGCATAGATTCCTGCCGGAAGTAACATTTCAAGTGAGGGTCCTTGCAGATAATCTGCGTTTCCAAAATCTTCATGAAAATTACTCCAAGTATGTTGCGAACCATCTAAACGTGCAAGCTGCAACCCAGATTTGTCAATTAGCTCCAAAGTAATGTTTTTGCTTTGCATAGGAATATCAGGTACTTGTAGACTCAAATAAAGATCAAATTCTTTGTTCGAATCAATCTTGTAATATTCACTTGATTTTTCAATCTCGCCGTAATATGCCTTTGATACTTCAGGTTCTTCAACTGGTATCGGATTTGCCAGCGAGCTTATTTTATCAATAACTAGTCTTGGTTGATGGCCATATACATCTAACAACAATGGAAATGCTAGCAAACAGAAAACAAATATGATAAATTTTTTCATTTGTTACAGAGGCCTTCCACGAAACTGCTTTGATTGCACCTTGTGGAACACATTGTGCGATGCAGCTATTGCAAGACTTGCAAAAATCACGCCCACGAAATTGCGAATTGTCATCTCTAGATTTGGTGCTCTGGCAATCAAGGAATCGTGGAATATCACATAATAGTTGTCAAATAACCAAAACACAAAAGTTATCCAAGAAACAACTCCCGCGATGAGATAACCAAGCCTTGTCTTGTTGTTAACAAATATTATCGAGCTGAATAATGTGACAAACCATATTCCAGATACTGTAAGCCAACCAATCTGGTAAACGTCTAATCTATCATCTAGCCAATAATATGTAGTGCCTATTGCTACCATTGCCAAAAGCGATATCATCAAGAGCTTTTGGTTTAGAATGAAGCTTGTCCTGTTTTCCTTGAGTTCCTCAGCTGGAGGATTTTGCTTCATTTCCTCTGTTGCAATGTGTACTGCTTCTCGTACTGATTTGAGGTGGATAGGAATTATCTTTCTAATTGAATCATCTTTTACCACAGTGTCATGCACCAGACTATCAATTAGTGGCCTAGCAAGAGATGCCTTTACTGGGGTTATGAGATCAACCCAATATGAAGAAAGCCTCGTAGTCAAAAACGGAATTTGAATAACAAAGAGATTTTTGTTCAAATATGCTGAATAGAGCCTCATTAGTCCTTCGTATGTGAGCTTTTCCGGTCCTCCAATGTCAAATGTCTTGCCTGAGGTTTGGGGTTTTTCCATGCAACCCACCAGATATTCAATTACGTCGTCTACTGCTATGGGCTGAGCTAGTGACTTTACCCATCTCGGGCAGACCATTATTCGCAGGCGCTCAACTAGATAGCGAAGCATCGCATAAGAGCCCCCTCCAGCTCCAATAATCAACGAAGCCCGAAGTTGGGTCACTGGAATATTGCCAGAAGCAAGAATATCTCCCACCTCTTTTCTACTTTTCATGTGGGGGGAGAGATCAAGACTTTCGTTTACGAGACCACCAAGATAGATTATCCTTTTTATTCCCATCTTTGTTGCTGCCCTGAGAAAATTTTGTGCTTGAATTCTCTCTCTTGACGTAAATTCTTTCCACTTGCTTTTATCCCCCTCCATTGAGTGGACCAAATAATATGCCACATCTACGCCATCAAGAGCAGCTTCCAATTCAGTTTGGTTAAATAGATCTGCCTTGATGAATTTCAGATTTTCTTGATTTGGACGTTGTTTTCTTGATAAAGCTCTAACAGAGTAACCCTTCGATAACAGAGAAGTAAGAAGACGTGAACCAATGAAGCCGGTAGCACCAGTGACTAGAATGTTGTATGGTCTGGCCTGAGAAAATTCGACCGGATCATATATTTGGCTCATTTATCTGAATGCACCAAATTGTTTATTCTTTTTGTAATTTATTGATATGCCAAGGATAAGAGTTATTCCACCTACGACAGACCAAAGTAACCCTCCTAAAATCAGTGGTTCTCTTATTTCAAACATTGAAGGAGCCACTATCAGGAATCCAATTCCAAGTATTATCAAACCAATACCAGCGCCAATTATGACCTTATCCAAATAACTCACCGATCCTTGCTGATTTATGTTTTGATTTTTCAATTGATAAATAGTTCATATTAATAATCTTATTATCTAAAATATAAACTAGTGATAATTTTAAACTCTAGTGCTAACATTGCATGCAGATATAGCGAAACTAGAACAATAAAGGAAAAAGATTAGCACTATGAAAGTTAATTAGCACTATTTATTAATTTGGGAGAATGAACAGAAGCATTGGTATATCTAAGAGCAAAGACAGTAAAAGGCGAAAGATACCTATATTTGGTTAAAAGTGTCTGGGATTCAAAAAAAAATACATCAAGACAAGAGACAATTAAGTACCTAGGAAAAGCATCAGAAATAACCAAGGAAGACATACCGCCAGACTATAGAAATGACAAAAAAATTATTGCATATCTTTCTTCAATAGATAATGTTTCCATAGAGGAAAAAGAAGAGATACTTGTAAAATTAAAAAATCAGCTATATCGTTATTTGATAAAAGGTGACTTTGATTCAACAAAGCAACTTTACGATACTTATTCTATCACGTCTGGAACTCCTAGTTTTTTCGAGAAGATCCTCACCCCTGTAATGTATCAAATTGGTGATATGTGGGCAAAAAATCAATTAGGAATAGCAGATGAACATGTAGCAAGCAATATTGCAAATACTCTCGTTAAGATGATAAATAGTAAATACGCAGAACTACCAAAAAAGAAAAAAATTGTAATTTGTGTACCAGAGGGCGAAGAACATAATCTTGGTGCAAATATTCTTGAAACGCATTTTTCTAGTCTTGGACACCGGGTATACAATCTCACTCCAACAGAACCACATGAATCCATTACGAGTTTTATAGCATCAACAAAGCCAGATTCTGTTATTATCTCTATAACACTAGAAGACAATATCAGACCAGGACAAAGACTTGTCAAAAAAATATCAGATCAGTTAGATGTTTCAATATTTGTTGGTGGACAGGCATTAAAGGACGAAAAAATACATTTTGAAAATGCCGTGATTATAAGAAATTCCAATCTCAAAGAAATTACAAAACTAATTACTGCTAAAAGATGATAGATTTTAGTATACTAATGTCGTTAAGACTTTGGCACTTTAGCATAAAGTAGAAAATATGTCTGCCTGATCAGATATGTTTTTTGAAATTTTCTTGTAAGCTCCTCTAACAACAGCAATACATCATTGAGTGTTGCTGCGCCGTTTCGATAATTAGATAACAATTCAAGTATTTTTGATTTTTCTTCTTTTGTCAATTCTTTTTTGAAATATCCAAAGATTTTTTGCATGACATTAACATGGGACTTAACAGTAGGTTCAATTTTTAGCACAGAATTGAGGTACTTCTCATAGTTTACAAAGACCAGATCAGATGAAAGAAGACTATGATTCGCAATTATGTTTCCCAACATCCTGGTGCCATCAGCGTCATGAGCCATGAGCAAGAATTTGTTAATGGAGTGAAAATGTACAAGATTATTAATGTTAGAGCTAGATTTTATCTCCAAAAACCCTTTCAATATAAATTCAGAAATCTGTGAATTAGTCAGTAAAACGTCTGGGGCATTTTGACCGGTCATTAAATTATTAGCCAAAAAATAATATTTTAACCAGAAAAATATTTACAAAAGATTAGCACTAGAATTTGAGACACATTCAGATTTTTTAGTAAATCTAGACAAAATCCAACATTGGATTATCATACCTCACTCTTCATATTTACAAGAGATCTTCGAATAGAGGACAATTCGGCTCTCATTGAAGCCTGCAAAAGATCAGATACGGTCATTGTGTGTTTTATCCTAAATCCAAAATTTACTAAAAAAAACTTGTTCAGAGTTAGATTTCTGCTTGACTGTATTGACGATCTCGGATCCGAGTTTTCAAAAAGGAATGCTGTTTTGCAGATTTTATATGGAGATTACGCAGAATCATTAAAACATATTATAAGTCTGCAAGAAATTGATGCGATTTTTATCAATCAAGACTTTACATCATTTGCCAAAAAGAGGCAAGATGTGATTTCTAGTTTTGCCAGAACAAACAAAATACAATTCCACCAGTACATAGATCATTTGTTGTATGATCCAGATTTGATAAGAACCAAGGACGGCAAGCCATACACAATATTTTCCCAGTTTTTTAGGACTGCTACTCAAATGCAGGTTGCCAGGCCTACAAGAAACGATTTTAGGAATTTTTATGCAAAAAGACTGGATGAAAAGTCAGGCATCAGTAAATCCCACACTCCAATTAATGGAGGAAGAAAAAATGCACTAGCAATTCTAAGAAATATCAAAAATTTTGACGACTATACCGAAAAAAGGAACTATCCAGAATATCCCACAACAATGCTTTCGGCGCACAATAGGTTTGGAACCATATCAGCAAGGGAACTGTATTACGCAATATCAGACAATTTGGGCGCAGATCACATATTGGTATCAGAAATTCACTGGAGGGAATTTTTCAGTCATATTTTGTATCATTTCCCACATGTTGCAAAAAATGCATTCAGGGAAAAATATTCCAGAACACCATGGAAAAATAACAAGACTTTCTTGGAGGCATGGAAACAAGGTAAGACTGGGTTTCCAATAGTCGATGCAGGTATGAGACAGCTTGCCAAGACTGGCTTTATACATAATAGAGTACGCATGATCGTGGCATCATTTTTGACCAAGGATTTACATATTGACTGGATGCACGGTGAGCGGTATTTTGCGGAAAAGCTAGTTGACTATGATTTGGCAGTAAATAATGGAAACTGGCAATGGGCAGCATCGACTGGATGTGATGCACAGCCCTGGTTTCGAATTTTTAATCCATGGTTGCAGCAAAAAAAATTCGACCCAAATTGCACATATATCAAAAAATGGATTCCAGAATTAGAATCATTATCAAGTGAACAAATTCACAAACTGGAAAATGAATCATTTGCGATAAACTATCCAAGACCAATAATAGATCATCTAAGAGAATCTAAAATAGCAAAACAAATGTTTCAGTAACGATATGCATTTGTATTACAAATAGCAAATCAATCCATGGGAAAATTTACCAAGGTAGAGCCATCATACATATCAAAAGACGGCTGCCGCCTTGTTTGGGAGGGAATTGATGAAGATGATTCCGATGTCGTGGTATTAAACAAAGACGAGCTTGATTCCCTAACAGAAATCCTCTCAAAAAACTCTACAGGCAAAGTAGAGTTAGAAGATGAATTTAGTACAATTCTGATAAACACTGATCTTATCCAATTTCGATTAAAGGACTCCAAATATCTAGAAGCAAATACCAGTACAATGACAAAAGCGGTACTAGAATACAAAAAAGTCCCACACACTCCAAAGCCAATAAAGGTTTACCCAAAGGAATTTTTGCCATCAATCCAAATAGAGAAAGAGGACTCTGGTGATCAGCTAAAGGCAGTACTAAAATCAAAACCAAAAAAAGGCATCCCGCAATCTGACCTCTTTCGTGTAATGTCAACTAGGCGTTCGACTAGGAACTTTGATCCATCCAAAGTAGTAGAGCAATGGCAAGTAGACAAGATTTTGGCAGCTGCCGACACTGCTCCTACTGCAGGTAACTTTCAGGGCTTTGAGGTGTATTATGTCAAAAACAAGGAGATAAAGCGAAGGCTAGTCGAGGCTGCAAACAACCAGCCCTTTGTGAATGCTCCAGTCGTACTAGTATTTTGCATGGACCCATCCCGAGTCAAGATAAATTTCCCGCCAGAAATTCTCTCCAAGTTTTCCCTACAAGACGCAACGCTAGCTGCTGCATATTCCCAGCTTGCCGCTTCTGCCTTGGGCTTGAGCTCAATTTGGATCGGGATGATAAATGAAGAAAAGATTATGCAAATTCTTCAAACAAAACTTAGACCATCATCTATTCTTTGTATTGGATACCCACAAAAAAATCGTCCTCCAAAATCAAGGCGGAAGCTAAAGGACTTGGTTCGAGTCATAGAATAAACTCATCAATATTTGTTTTAGATATCTTAAGATCAGGAAACATTTTTTGAATGATTTTTGCCATGCATCCTAGAGATGTTTTTACGCCATCAGTTTTTTCTGGATCGGTTCCAGGATACAACCTAATAGTTGTCTTCTCCTCTTTTGCAAATATCTCAATTAGGAATTGCTGATTTTTCTCATCGATGACTACTGTGGGAACTAGTGCGACATTTTTGTTCTTAGATAAAAAGAAATCATTTAGTTTGATTATGCACGGCTCCATTGTTACAAATGGAACAAAATCAGCGTGAAGAGCATCCAAGTGTATTGTTTTATCAAAAACGATGTGAGGCATTTTAGTTGACTCCTGATGCACGATGTCTTGCCTTTGATCTTAGCCTGGCACCACAGCAAGGGCAACACACCCTATCTACTCGCAAATACAAAGAGCAAATTGTGCATCGTTTTTGTCCCATGTCATATCTGGAACCGTTTGATGTTCGTTCTGCTTTGTAATCTGTACAGAATCCTTTGCACAATGTTGACATAACATCTTTATTCTTGATTTTTATTTAAGCCAAGGATGATCCTTCTTTCTAGTGCCAATTAGTGCTGTAATGCAATTTGAATTAAAATAATGAAATCAACACATTACTGTATGATTCAAAATACCAATGATGACAATAGCTCAAAATTAATAGAATTTTTATTGGACAAGATTTCAATCAGAATTCTCCAATCAATCTCTACAACACCTAAATCAATCAATATGATAAAAGACGATACAAAAATTCCAGTGACAACAATTTGGAGAAGAATTCACTTTTTAAAAAATAATAAAATAATAAAACAGATTGGCGGGTTCGGGCCGTCTAGTAGAAGATATTACTATTATCAAAATTCTATTTCATCAATGAATTTTATTTTTGGCCAGTCATTAAGTGTTAAATTAGTTAGAAAAATCTCAAATTCTATCATTTGATTTTTTTCTAGATATTTCCAAGTTTTTACCTGTAAAAATCCTAGACAGTCCAGGTTTAGATTCGCTTCCAAGTTTTACTAGCTTACCCTTGCTTATAACTAAAAGTGTGATATTTTTTTCTGAAAGACCTTTTGCAATCCTCTTAAACCTATTAATTCTAAATAAAAAATTCTGGATTGAATTCAGATCATCTG
>CAYYBJ010000004.1:0-47128 GCA_964470325.1 uncultured Candidatus Nitrosotenuis sp.
AATTGAATCTGTAGAGGCGATACAAAACCAGCCAAAGAGCTCAGTTGAATACAGCACCGCCATGTCTGATCTGCACCTAAGGGCAATCCAGATACGACAAAACATCATGGATGCAACTCCGTACATGTACGCTAGTTTTTCAAATATCGTGTTTAGCTCAATTTGGATTGCGGCAATTCTTGGAATATTTGCAGTACTGAAAAGAAAGAAAGACCATCTCAAGGCCTACGACAAGTCAGAAGACGTCTAGCTTTGAGCTAGTATTGGTTTTTCCTCGTCAGAACTAATCTTGAACTTGGAAATCACATTTTGAAGCTGTTCTGCTAGTGTAGTCATTTGGTTTGCTGCAGATGCAATTTCTTGGGTATGTGCGGTTTGCTGTTCTACGGCAGCCGATGTTTCCTCTGTTGCCGACGCATTTTGTTCTGCAACTGCAGAAATCTCTATTGTGTGTGCAGAGACCTCTTTTACCTTGATTACTTCTTGCTGTGCAGTTCTAGATAGGTGCTTTATCTTCTCAGAGACATTTTTGACATGAGATGCTATCTCGTCAAGCGATTTCAGAGACGATTCTATTACTATTTTACCTTGGTTTACTTCGTTTGCGGAAATCTCAATGTCTTCTACTACAATTTGCGCGTCCTCATGGATTTGCTTTAGCTTTGAGTCAATTTCTTCTGATGATTTGGATGAGCTTTCTGCTAGCCTTCGTACTTCGTCGGCTACAACTGCAAATCCACGACCAGATTCACCTGCACGGGCTGCCTCTATTGCCGCGTTTAGTGCCAAAAGATTTGTCTGGTCTGCAATCTCACGTATTACGTCTAGCACTGCAGTGATCTCACTTGTCTTTTGTGCCAGCTCGCGCACTTTACCTGCGGAACTATTTGTGACGCGAATAATGTTGTTCATTCTCTCGCCAGCTTCCTTTGCTGCCTCGGAACCCTTCTCTGATAGAATTCCTACACGATTTGCCTCTTCCATTGATTCAATTGCGTCTTTGGATAATTCGTTGATGGTCTTTGATAATTCATCAACAATTTGCTTTGACTTGTTTAGTCCTTGGGCTTGGGACTCGGAGCCCTTTGCCACTTGGTCTACTGTTGCCGCTATTTGCTGAATTGAGGAATTCATCTCTGTTCCGGAAGCAGCTATTTGCTGGGCGCTTGCAAAAACCGACTGGGAAGAATTGCTTACCTCTGATATAATATTTCTTAAATTGGATGCCATCTCTTTTTCCGCAACAAGAAGTTTTCCTATCTCATCGTTGGACCTTGATTCTTGTACTGTAACGGAAAGATCTCCCTGACTTATCTTTGTTGCAATCTCTGTTGCCTTTACTATCGGCTTTGTTATTTTGCGAGATATGAAATAGGCAAAAGCACCTACTCCAGCGTTTACTGTTATGCCCAAGATTAATGTCTGTGTTGCCATCTCTGAAAGATGGCTCTTTAGGTTCTCATCATTAGAATTTTCAACAAGCTGGTTTGTGATATTGAAACTGCCTAGCGATATTGCCAGCACTGAAACTATGGCAATGGCATTGAATAATATCTGTAATTTCCAATTAAGTGAAATACGATTCCACATGGTATTTTTGCTCTGCTAATTTGGATTATAGGCTCAAGTGTGTTTACTATGAACGTATGATTTTCTAAGAATTGTTCGTTAATTCGCGCGTTCTAGGCACAAGTAATTATGATATAACCACAGTATTATTAGTACGGTATGGTACCGTACTATATGATTGCATGCGAATACTGCACAAAACAGTTCGTCGAATCCCTGACTGGATTGACGGAAAAAACCCTTCATGAGATACTCCATGGACCAGAATTGGTCAATGAGTAGTCACTCTCTTTTTCATCTTATTTTAGCTCCATACTTTAGTATCAACAGGCCTACCAAAAATCAGTGTCAGCAAAGAAAAGTGCCAAATCCGCAGAAAAATCTACATCAAAAAAAGATGCTACCAATCTGGCAAAAAAAGTAGCCGCAGTATCTGAATCTACGAAGTCCTTATCCAAGGAGATCAAGTCCATGACAAAGGTCTTCTCCGATAACCAAAAGGTGCTCATGTCCATGAAGGGAATGATTGATACTCTAATTGACACACTGGAGCAGATCCAAAAGCAGTCAAAGCAGCTAAACATCATTGAAGAGGACAATCAGCGACTGTATGCTGGCTTGAACCAGGTTCGCGCACAAGCAAATCTCATTACAAATGTTGCAGAGCATGCCAACAGACTGCAAGAACAGGTAAACAAGATAATCCAGGCCCAAAAGGAGGCACCTGCGCCTGATACCATAATGAAGACAGTCATTGAAAGCCAGAACTCGATTCAAAACAACACCCACATGATAATCAAAATCGCTCAGAGAATCGATACCATAAAGGACGATTTGGTGAGCATTTCATCCAAAGCAGACAAGACATCAAACATAGAGTCAGAGCTTGACAACATCCGGGAAAAACTAGCTGCGTTATTTGAAAAATCCTCAAAATCTACCATTGAATCCGAAATTCCCGCGCTAAAATTGAGCCTAGAAGCACTGCAAAACGAGCTTGTCAAAAACACGGCAAAGACTGATTCCATTACTCATTTGCGAGGCGAAATCGCAAAAATAGAATCTGAGATTGGCTCACTAGTCAAAAGGGCTGACACCACTGCATTTGTTGGCGAGAGCCTCAAATCCGTGCAGACTGATCTGTCGGCGTTTAAGGACCATATGTTTGGCAAGACAAACACAATAGACCAAAAAATCTCATCCGTCTCGGAATTATTAAAGAGAGCAGATGCTGCATCGTTTGAATTTCACAAAAAGGCAGACCATTTGGTGCAAGAAGTACAGCACATCAAGAGTGTCACAAACAAATCATCATCTACATCCTCAAAAGAAGTCATTGCGCTGCTGAAACTCTCCGAGTTCCAGTCAAACATACGAATTCTATCTGAATCAAAATATGGCGAGCTCAAAGACATTGAGAAAATGGCGGAACAAACATCTGAAATTGTCAATTTGTTTGATAGGCTAGCAATCGAGTCGCAGGAAAAAGTATCATTGCCGCAAGAGGTGCGCCAGTGGGCAGTATCGAAAATGCTTGACTGTGCAGACAAGTGGGAGATAAGATTCTCTGATCTGTATAGTGTCCTAATAGGAAAACTTGGCAAAGAACTGGTCAAAGAAAACATACGAATCAACCAAGTACGAGATATCTTTGGAATCCGCGGCGTCGATGAAATACGAAAAGAGCTTGGACTATGATTTAGAGCAGTCAGATACCCCAGGTCTAATTCTACACAAAATTCAGATTGACCTAATCATCACTCTGCAAGGCAGACTTTATTCTCATACCTAATAATTCTTGGCAGCCATAGGTAGCTAATATTCACCAAATAGTAATACAAGTCGACCTTTCCCATTAAAAAAAATTTTATGGATTTTAGCACATGAATTCCCAGATTCTTGAAAAAGTTGAGTCCTCAGGAGTCTGCGGAATAAAAAAGGCAGAACTCAAAAAGCTGTTCGGCGCTGACTGTGAGATCTCTCTAAATGAGCTTGCACTAGAGGAGAAAATTATAGTAGACAACAAGGGCGTTGCGTACTATGTGTGGAGCAAGGACAATTACTTGTCCCATGTTTCCCAAAATGATCCAAAATTCAAAATTCTATCAAAATTGGTTCATAATTTAGAGGCAAAAATATCGCAAATTCCTGCAAAATCCGAAACTGTAATTGATTTCAAGATCCATTTTGATAAATACCTATCAGAGATGTCGTCTTCTCTGGGCTGGGTTTCACTGGCTGAAATTAGAGCCAAGGTTTGCCAAAACTTGAACATTTCCCAGGAAAAATTCTATTTCGAAGTATCTAGTCTAGTGGAGCAAAACCGATCAAAATACGAAACATCTACCGGCGGCCAGGAGGGAATCCATGTGCGCGGAATGCTGCATGGATACATACGACGACTATGAAATATCCATATGGATTAAAATCAAATCCGTATCCCAGTAGTCCTACTCCGACAGAGTCTGATGCCAAAATTTTGGGTGGAACAAAGCACCAAGAGGCAAAAAACTCGATCGTCGAGTGCATTTCAGAATTATACAAGCAAACATCGCGAAGAAACTCGGACGAAAATGACTTTAGACTAATTACCGTAGTACAAGATGTCGGCTCTGGCAAGACTCATCTTGCATTACACATCAAGACACTCAGGACAAGGCAAGACATTGTCACTGCATATGTTGATCTGTCAACAATTTCGCCCAAGACCAATGAGAGTATTTATTCTGCAATAATGCGCGGATTTAGTCACGAAATGTTTGCAGAACTAAGAGAAAAATTTGTAATGAATATTTGCGAGCGGGCACAAAAGGGCGATTCTCTGGCAAAAAAGGCACTTGGCTATGGGTTCGTGGACAGACTAAAGGGAGTTACCATTAAACAAAAGGCAGAAGACATTATCTATGACAAAAACACCATTTCCCAAGAGATATTGCGTAGCTATCTCGGGGCTCATTACTCGCAACATGAAGCAGCAGTAGTGTATAATGTCATTTCAAATTCGTCTGAGAAGATAACAAATCTGGATGACCTTCATGGAAGACTGGCTGCACTCTGCAAGTTTTTCCACAACTTACTAGGCAAAGTAACTCTTTTTGAGCTAGACGAGCTAGATGCACAAGAGGACTCACTAGAATTTGTAAAATCTCTGATAAATGCTCACATTCCCGCATCTGTCTTGTTATTGATTACAACCCCATCACTATACTTAGACATACAGAGAGCAAATCCATCTGTATTTGATAGGTTGGAAAAGGCAAACTACAAGATCGACTTGGCTGGTGCAAACTCGGTTGATGAGCTAATAGAAATTGCCATAGAATACATCAAGGAAGCTGACAAGACAGAACGATTCAACAAAAAAGAACAGTATGACTTGGCGGCAAAGATCCGAGTACTGTGCGACGAGTTTCCGGAATTTAGAAACGTCCGCTCTATCATAAACATACTAAACCACGCAATAGAGCAGGGCGCAGATCTTGATGCACCTGAAATAACAGAGGCAGTAATTGATGAGACAATCAAGCATACTTATCCTGGACTAAAAATCAAGGGCAGCATAATGGATGTGCCAATATCAGAATTTATAAAAATAAAGAGAACTGTAGGAGCAACACAGGTACAGGTAAAGCAGGCAATAGCAAATCTGGTTAACTATGCGCACGAAATTGGAAACGTATCGAAATCGGCAAAGCAAAACCCGTCCTTTGATGTGGTATATTCTGATCTATTTGGCACAAAGATAGGCATTGCCGTAGTCATGAATGACAACCATACCAAGAACTTTGAGGCAATATCCAATGTGGTAAAGTCTTCTGCATTTGTGGACAAGCTAATCATCATAACTAATACCAGCATTCCACAATCAAATCTCGCCACCATAGTAAATGTGGATAAATCAAAGGTAATTGACTTGTTGTACTTTAACTCCAAGTACACAGAGCACAAGCTTGACGAGCCTGAATCAGAAAAAGTCAAGATTCTGGCAAAAACAATCTCTGTAATCTAAAACCAAAATCATTTTAATGATTTTATTTACCAATAATTGATGCAAAATTATTTTCTGCAGGTTGGTGCTCAATCCATGATAAAGCAGGTAACGCCTGACATTCCTCATTCTTCGTTTATCACGGACTTGGCAATAATCATGATTTTGGCATCAGTTGTCACCCTGGCGTTTTTTAAGATGCGACAGCCACTCATAATTGGCTATCTTTTTGCGGGGATGCTCATTGGTCCACTTTCACCAATTTGGACCTCGATTTTGCCAGAGGAACAGAATTTTATGGGATTTGGGCAAGCAGGACTACTCTCTGATCTTGGATTATTGAATATTTTTGCAGAACTTGGTGTGATCTTGCTTCTCTTTGTAATTGGAATTGAATTTCCATATTCGAAGATCCGCTCCATTGGCAAAGTTGCAATCGGTGCTGGCACAATAGGGCTGTTTTTAACGCTGGGTATAGTGTTTTATGTTGCGGGCCTACTAGGCCTGAATTTTATGAACTCGCTTTTCTTGGGAGCTGCTCTATCTATTAGTAGTACTGCAGTAATTGTCAAAATTCTAGAAGATGCTGGCAAGATAAAAAAAGAGTCTTCGATTCTTGTCTTGGGTATTCTAATTGTTGAGGACATTATTGCTGTGATTTTAATTGCAACACTAGAGTCTGTCGCACTTGTTGGAACTGTCTCATACGAAAGCATAATTACTGTGATTGTAATTGCTGCTGCATTAATTGGTGGCACATTGACCATTGGAACTAGAACCATTCCAAAGCTAATTGATCGGGTGGCAGCTACGGAACACAAAGAAATCTTGTTGCTGTCTGTTCTTGGTCTATGTTTTGGTTATGCTCTATTTGCAAATATTGTGGGGCTGTCTGTGGCAATTGGAGCATTTTTGGCAGGCGTCTTGGTTGCAGAATCCAAGTCGGCCGAAGTTTCTAAAATTTTGTCCAGCCCAATTAAGGACATGTTTGTTGCAATATTTTTCGTCTCGGTTGGTGCATTGATGAACATATCGGAGCTGAATAACTATATCTTCTTGGCATTTGGAATCATTGCGGTTGCAATAGGGGTCAAGTTTGGAGGCGCAATGCTTGGCACGTATTTGTTCAGGCAAGGCAGGGCCAAGTCGTTGCGCTCTGCGTTTGCCCTTGCCGGGCCTAGGGGGGAATTTTCCATTGTTATAGTAAAGACAGGCGTAGACATTGGTGCGGTTAGCAGCTTTTTGTTTCCGCTAATAGGAATCATATCTATTATTTCGGCATTTCTTTCACCATTCTTAATTAGGGCAAGCGACAAAATAGTTGCAAAGATATCAGAGGAATAGAAATGGACGATGAAATGAAACAATTGATGGACAAGGTGCACGTTGGCATTACCTCGTTTAACTATAGTGGAACAAAGGTGCCATGCGTGATTTTGGCTGAGAAGAGATTTGATGAGATAATGGCCAAAGTCGCAGGAAAGCCACTGTCTGTTGACACGAATCTCAATATTTTGCAAAATGGATTGGGAAATGTTTTTGTGGAAATGTCGCTTACATTTTCTGAAGGGGGAATTGATGAAAAGATCTTGTTGTATGCAAACGAATCACTTGAATTTTTTGAATCCCTGGCAAGTACGTCAATGCTTGCATTGTCGTCTCCCCATTCCCAAATAGGCAAAGACAATGTGTTCATGATCCAGCTTCCAAGGGCTGAAAAAATATCAAACGCACTTGATATAATTAAAAAAGGCTTGCAGGCAAAGAACTAGCTTTCTGTCTTAACTGGTTTCTTAACTGTCTTTTTTACTTCCTTTTTTTTTGGTTTCTTTCTTCACTTCTTTCTTCTTGTCTTTTTTGGAATCTTTAACATCCTTTTTGTCTGATTTTTTGTCCTTTGTTTCTGGTTTGGTCGGTTTTGGCTTGTCTGATTGTTTTGGCTCCGCTGGTTTCTGTGCTACTTTGAGTTCTTCTTTTGCCATGGTTTGCTTGTCACCTAGGATGATGGAAAATGAGGCCTTTTCAATTGGTATTGGTCTGAACAATATTCCCTGCACCTCGATTACGACCTTGTTATCGCCATCCTTGAACTGGATTGGTATTGTGGCAGAGCCAAGAGATGTGTGTGTTAGTGGAATTGGGCCAAAAACAGAGCCGCCTGCATTTGTAACTAGAACTGTATAGTCAATGTGCTCTTGTATGGTGCTAGTCTGCGGATTTAGAAAGTCGATTTTTAGCTTTGATGTCTCTCCTGTTTTTGGTGATGCGGGCTCGGTTGAAATGCCCACTTTGAGGGTTCCGGCATCCGTTGATACTACTTGTTGGTATGTTTGTGCGCTAGCCAACAATGGCGAGGCAAAAATGCCCATTGCAAGAACCATCGTACCAAAAACGCCAAGATGCGCCTTCATTATTTCTTTTTGTTTTGGTAAATAATTAAACCAATGCCCAAATTCAGTAGCAAGTTTTTTCTAGTGGTGTTTTTGATTGCCTATCTAGGCTCTGGAATGATGAGTGTTTCTTCTGCCTCGAATTTCTTTCCAACCATGCTCTGCATTTTATTGACGATGTCGTTGACCTTATCTAAAGTCATACTTCTATCCAAAAATATATGGACTTGTATTGACAGCGCATGACCCATGGGTCTTACCAGCACTTCATTTACCTCTACACTGAATTCCTTTTCTACAAACTTTGTTATGGTTTCTTGCAGTTCTGGGTTTTTGACTGCATCCAGCAAGACAAGTGTGGACTCGCGAATTGCAGTATATGCCATAAAAAAGATGTAAACTGCAATGATTATGCCGCCTATTGCGTCCATATATGGGACGCCGAAATATCCTGCCAAGACACTTGCAAACCCTACAAACGATGCCGAGCTGTCCTTGATGGAATTTTTTGCGTCAAGCTTAAGCGAGATTAGGTTGTGCTTTTTGGCAATCTTTCTTACCACAAACGCTCTGTGCAAAGAAATGCTTCCTGCTGCCAACAGCGTAATCATGGTGATTTCTGGGTTTGTTGCTTCTGCTGGGTCTAGTATTCTCTCGTATGCGTGATATACAATAAAGATTCCAAGTATTGCAATTATTATGGCAGCTATGAATGCGGCAAAACTCTCTATCTTTGCATAGCCAAAATGAAACAGGTTGCTTCGCGGCTTGTGCAGCATTCTGATTCCAAACCAGACAATAAATGACACAAGCGAATCTGCCATGGAATCGAGGCCGTCTGCAAGCAATGTCAGGCTGCCTGTGTATGTCGATATTGCTACTTCGGCTACGCCAATACCAAATAATGTCCAAACTGAAAGCCACGCCGCCCGGCGAGCTTCTGTAAACACTGTTGATTTATCCAATTATTACAGTTTAGTTGCGCAAAGCCATGTTTTTAATTGTATGGCGAAATGGACTGAATTGTTTTAAAATTTCCAATGCGGCTGCCGGGATTTGAACCCGGGTCACAGAATTGGCAATCCCGCGTACTGGCCAGGCTATACTACAGCCGCATGATCGAATAAACTAAGACGAGTCTATTAAAATCAATTGTTTACCTTTAATCCAAGCTTTGGCCATATGGTGTAATGGACAAAAGGCTGGAGCAAAAAATTAATCAAAAAATCAGCGATGCACTGGACAACATTTCTGAAATTCACGCAATAGCAAAGTCAATTGATGAGAAAAATGCAAATTCTGATTTCAAGTATGGCATCATAATAGGAAGATTGTACAACTCATTTTATTATCAAAGCAGAAGAATAGTAAAGCGTGACCCGACGCCCGAAGAGTTCTCTGAATTCTTGGAAATCTTGTCTAATCGTAAAAGCGAGATCCTAGAAAAAATCTAGTTTTTCTTTGCAGGCAGAACCACAATCGATGGTGTGATTGGCAGTTTTACACATGCGCCAATCAGTGCTTTTTTTGCCGCATCGACATGAGCTTTATTGACGTGCATTTCCATGATGCATTGTCCGCCTCTAACTCGTGCAGCAAGACTTACTGCTTTGCCAAAGGCACGCCTCATTCCTTCCTGAAGTCTGTCTGCTCCTGCAGTTGCAATCATCTTGTTTTCTCTGAGTAGTATGTGTGGATAAATTCTTAGAACTGAAAAGTAGCCATTTTCGCCGGTTGTCTGCTCAAGTGTCTTGTTTGCCGCCAGTCTTGCGGATTCTATTGCCATGTGGCGAATCTGCATTTTTTCATTAGAACACAATTGGACCACAAAGTCGTATTCGCCTCTCTTTCCGCCTTGATATTTGGCGATTTTTGGCTGAGGCTTGCCCTTGATGAACTCTTTGCGAGCATAAGGCTGTCCGTTTCCTGTTCTGTAACATCCGCCGTGCATTATAACACCTGAATAAAACCTGAAAACGCCCATATTTTAACGATGGAGGGCTTGGGTGCGTCTGATCACGCTTATATGGAATTTAATGGGATTTTTTGCAAATGAGTTCGGATGCAGAGCCAAACATTGCGGGAATATTATTAGACGATCACACCATTATACAAAACAAGGAAATGCAAAACCAGCTCGAATCCAAGGGATATGGGGAGACGAGGCAGGGAAAATTCCTGCTAAAGCCATTTGAGACGCTGTACTTTTTGTTTTACAAAAAACTGGACCTATCGCGCAGCAAAAAGAAAATCGACTTTGAGCAGATGCTATCTATTGCGTCAGAAAAGGACGAAAATGCCTTGGCGAAATTTCTGATTTATCGAGATTTGCGAGTCCGTGGATATGCAGTAAAGGACGGATTTGGGTTTGGAGCTGACTTTCGTGTATATGAGCGGGGACAATTTGGAGAAAAGGGAGCAAAATATCTCGTGTTTGGCCTAGCGGAAGGAAAGCAGGAAAAAGTCAGTACCCTTCAAAAAAACATTGAAGAAATAACAAAGATGGGAAAAGAGCCCATACTGGCAGTAATTGAAAGAAGAGGCGAGGTGATCTATTACAAAATTTCCAATGTAAAATTTGTGGAAAACACAAAAAACATTGATTCTTCTGGATTTGTGTTTAGCTAAGTGTCTCTATTGCCCAGTGGGAATCATACTTTAGAAGATTGTTCTGGTGTGCGTATGCAAAATCATGGACTTGGACATATTTTGTCTCATTGTTCCATAATCGCTCAAAGTCGCTTATCTTGATGTCAACGCGCGGCCTGTCATTCCATGAAGTATAGACGTCGACTGACTCGAAATTTCGGTTTTCCGTGTTAAAAGTTTCATTGGACGTGCCTGTGTAAGCTACCATTTCGCCCTGCTCGTCTCGAAATATTCCGATTCTCTCTGAGAAAGAGCCGTCAACGTGCTCGGATCTTGGAATTGCTATTTTGATTTGGATCTTGTTTTTTTGGACTAGCTTTTGTAAGATTTCGAGCTTGTGGCCCTTGATTGCACTAATTGAGAATGTTCCATTTTTTTTGTTAAATATTTTGCCCAAAATGTCAAGATCAAATGTGGAATAGCGATGGCCAGTGATGATTCGAATCTTTCCGTCATGATCTGCAAAGTTTTGCAGGCCTAAAGATAAAGTAGAGATGCTCTTTAGGGTGACATACTGGACTGCTCTGTCGTATTCTATGGAATTTGAAAGGCAGGGAATGAAAAACTCTGTTACTAGGTTGTCGACATCGGTTCGATATTGTAGCTTCAGTGAGATATTCTTTAGCGCCATGATTTGATATGTTATGGATGTTATTTAAGTGAAAAACTTATCCAATAGGATGCACATTATTTTGGGATGATGGTCCGAGCTGCAACAAAAAATGACACTTCTGAAATTCTTTGCTTGCTGTATGAATTGGGCAGGCCAAGGGCTAAAACAAAATCTCAAAGGGAAAAATTTGAAAAACAAATCACACTATACATAACACAAAAACAGATTGCGGTAGCAGAGGTAGATTCTGTTGTGGTTGGTATGATTAGCATGATTTTGGTTCCAAGACTAAACCAGACTAGATTGGAAATGTACATTCCTGAACTAATTGTTTCTTCCAAATTTCAGAAAATGGGAATTGGCAAGGCGCTAATTGATCATGTGGTATCTGTGGCAAAAAAGAAAAAATGCTACAGAATCCGGCTAGAATCTGGCCATTCACGCAAGGAATCGCACAAGTTCTATTCTCATTTGGGCTTTGAAGATTATGCCAAGACATTCAATCTGGAATTGAGCTGAATTGCAGATATTTCTTTCACATTAGTATTATTTTTTAAGATCTGAGTGTTAGCCAAAAATGATGTCAGACGACTCGTTTGAAGACAAAATGCTGGACATAATGAACAAATCTGCACTAGCCTTGATGTTATCGGTAGGTCATCGAACTGGTCTCTTTGATACTTTATCCGATATTTCGCCTTCCACGAGCCATGATATTGCTAAAAAATCAAACCTCAACGAAAGATATGTGCGGGAATGGCTTGGTGCCATGGTCACATCAAAGATAATCGATTATGATCCGCAAACAAATCTGTTCTCTTTGTCAAAAAAGAAAGCAGAGTTTCTGACTAGATCTGGCACTTACAACTTTGCATCATCAATGCAATGGATTCCAGCATTAGCACAAGTCGAGGATCACATCGTTAATTGTTTTAAAAATGGTGGCGGTGTTCCTTACGAATCATATCACAGATTCCATGATGTGATGGCAGAGGAAAGCAATCAGACTGTTCTTGCAGGACTGGTGGAAAAAATTTTGCCTCTAGTTCCTGGCTTGACTGAAAAGCTAGAGCGAGGAATAAAAGTACTTGATGTGGGATGCGGTAGTGGAAGGGCAGTTAACCTTCTGGCAAAAACATTCCCAAATAGCGTCTTTGTAGGTTGTGATTTTTCTTCAGAGGCAATTCAAAATGCAAAAAATGAATCCAAAAGGCTTGGAGTGTTCAATGCTTATTTTGAACAATCAGATGTTGCCAAATTCGCCAAAAAAAAGCACTTTGATCTCATAACTGCCTTTGATGCGATTCATGATCAGGCAAGCCCGGATGCGGTGTTGCAAAACATAAGAGACTCGCTAAAACATGATGGCGTGTTTTTGATGCAAGACATTGGTGCTTCGTCTAGGCTTGAGAACAACATGGATCATCCCCTTGCGCCATTTTTGTACACTACATCGTGCCTTCATTGCATGACTGTTTCTCTTGCCCAGGGAGGAAAGGGGCTGGGAGCAATGTGGGGCAAAGAACTGGCAACCCAGATGCTCACCGATGCTGGATTTGAAGATGTCATGGTAAAACAACTAGACCATGATCCAATCAACTATTACTATGTGGCAAAACCCAGTACATAACATTACTTTAAGACCAGCTTATGGACTCTCTCTTCAGTAGTCTGCAATTTGTATAGTTGGTCATGACTTAACAGGAAAACCTGATCGTGTTTTGTAAACAATTCTATCATATTCTCAATTCCGGATGTGGCAAGACTCTCCATTTTATATATGCAAAACATCAGACCGGGCAATCGATTTTTATCATAGATATCTTCGATTTCGATTGCTTGTTTTAGGGAATTTTTTGCAATATCTGTTATGATAAAATCAAAACAACAAACATGTCTGTTTTTTGATGCTTTTGCAATGTTTGTTATTGTCTGATTACAATATCTGCTGATGTTTTTTGGCTCTGATTCGTATGGATGTATTGTTCCATCAAACCAATCCATCTTTGAGAGAATTTTTGCTTCTTTGTGCAAAGGGGGAGCGCAAAACGAACGGAACAGATTGTTTTCTTTTGTTAATCTATCTATTGATTGTAGTAGTTTTGCCATTGATTCATCACTGTTGTATATTATGATGTCGTGGTTTTTTGTATTCTCAGACTGTTGTTTTAACCATTTATCGATTGCATCCTTGACAATCGAGTTGACTGATACCCCAAGCTTATCTGCTGATTGGCCCAAACGAGAATGAATTCTTTCATCTATGTCTCTAACGTGAAGATCTTTCCCCATGTTTTTATTTATGGAATCTGTTATATAAATTTGGTACCACGGTACCATAATAATGAAATCAACACCAAAAACAATCAAAAATGGAGTGAATGTCTCAAAACTCTTTGAGACAATTGATGCCATAAAAGGTAACCAAAATATTGCCAAGTTCAAATTCCAGGCAAAAAACAAATGGAAACTAGGTGGTAAAAATCAGACGGTGGTAAACGAGTTCTATGGTGCCTGTAGGACCCACAGTAGAGATAAACCATTTGTATTTCTCAAAGATGAGCCACCAGTATTGCTTGGAGATGATGCCGGTGCAAATCCAGTTGAATATGCACTTGCAGCACTTGCGGGATGTCTGACAACAGCCTTGTTTATCATGCATCCGCACGAGGAATCAAAATTGATGAGATCGAGTCAACCCTGGAAGGTAACTTGGATCTACGTGGATTTCTTGGCATGCCAGAAGAGATCAGAAACGGATACGAGAGCATCAATGTGGATTTCAGGATCAAATCCGATGCTCCAAAAAGTGAGCTGGAAGAACTAGTTGATATGGCAAAGAAACGATCTCCAGTATTTGATATTGTATCAAATCCGACCCGAGTAAATGTTTTTCTCAGCTGACATTTACCGGCACAATTTTTATTTTCTTACGCTTAAATACTAACATCATTTATCTAGAGTACTTATTGGAGTTGTTATTTAGATTGGCCGTTTTCATTATAATGAAGCATGATGAAATGTAATGATTTCTTTAGCTAATTTGCAAACATTTCCAAATTATTTTATGGGGGTACTAATTATGATTTCTATTAGGTATCTGTTGCTCGTATGTGGAAAATAGTTAATTGATAGAGTTCCATAAACCGCATAAATCTAGTCTAATCTGCGTTTTTAGGCTTTCTAAAATCATACTGTTGTATATACTAGTATTCAAAAATTGTCTAGTTCTGTCTAGTTGTGATACAAAAAAATGCTCCCGCCGGGATTTGAACCCGGGATCACTGCCTTGAGAGGGCAGTATGCTTAACCGGACTACACCACAGGAGCTTCAAAAAAAGCGGTGGATTCTAGTAATTTAAAGGAACGCTATTCGATTGATTGGTTAAAAAATAATCATTGGAATGTTTAAGAAAATTGGAAATTAATTTTGTTACATTGCAGGTACAAGATCTAGTATCCAAGCTTTCCTTAACTGATAGCGTGGTAGGCCTTGGCGGATGCAAGGCGCATGGAACAACACTTGATTGTTGCGAATATGATATTACAATATTTGACAACAAATCAAAGACAGAAGTCAGAACCATTGACGATACCACAATACAAATCCATCGTGGAAACCTCACTGAGACAGATCCAGAGATTTTACAAAAATATCACTCCATGGTTATACTATCAGATCCTGCGTGGGGGCTGCAAACATTACTTGCCAAAATCCGGGAAAAACAGGAAAAAATACGAAATTCTGTTGCCAAAAGCGCACTAGTTGATGCGGCGTTTTTTGCAACAAAGGCAAAACAAAGCAATGATGAGTTTACGGCAATCTGGATAAAATGCGCAGCCTATCTCGTATGTGACGGACTAGTCTTGCTCAATTCCAAGCCGCAAAGTCCTACACACATGCTAGAGTTCATCCGCAAATTTGAGAAAAACAACAAAAACCAATACCTCTCCGATGTAATGGAAATCTTGGGGCTAGAGCGAGCAACTCCATCACTTTTAGAAAGAATGGTAAAATCCACAATCGGCTTTTCTGACATGACTGAAAATAATTCACATAGTACAATAATACAGAAAAAATACGAATACCTAGTAGCAAACTCGCTTTTATCTGATTGCTACTTTTACCTCGGATACCTAAACAAAAACAACATTATATCCATACGAGATTCCGTTCACAAAAGGCCGGAACTCATCCATGTTCTAAAGACAGCAATGGACCTAGAGCATGATGCCATCAAACTAGAACAACAAGCTACACTCTTGCACAAAATAGCAAATGATCTGATTCATTTGCAAAATTACGCATGAGAGTATTCTTTCGTTCCAATCTAGATAACCTTTAAAACCCTCCGAGAGGTTCTTAGTTTATGGTAGATCAAGCTTGCGGATGCGAAACAGAAACAGGCGATCCAGAATTTCAATGTGATTGCGAAATGCAAGGTCACTGTTTATGTAGCGCAGACTGTAAATGCAAATCTTCTGTTTGCAAAGAAGCAGTAGCAGAGTTAAGCTAAACTTAACCTACTTTTTGTTTTTATTTTTGTAATTATTCAGATGAGTTTTTCGTCTTCAGGATCTAGTCCCCAGGATTTTACGAGTTCTTTTTGGAATTTTTCCAGCTGGGTCTCATTTAGCGCGTTGCCGCAGTTTTTATGAGTCGGAACGACTGTCATTCCGGCAAGCTTGTATTCTATTTCAAACATGTGAACTTTGGAGCATTCGCACATTTCTATTTGGAAAACAAGATTGCCTCTATATTTGCTTAGCTTAATGATCGAAAAATTGTAGCCATTTGCCGTCGTGGTACAAAATAGGTTCTCATCTAGGATGAATAACGTTTAACTAACCAAAATCAGTTATGATATATAGTTGAAGAGATTTTTAGTTGCATTACTTGCAGTTTCGCTAATACTATCTGGTTTGTCGCAAAGTGCCAGCGCTCAGCTCCAAGCAGGCGGCGTAAACAAGGAAGGATCTTGGTATGTTGGCGAGGGCCTCAAAAAGGGAGATTTCTTTAGCTATAATGTTTGTCATACTTACTACAAGGACTGTACCCCGTTTCAAATTGACTTCTGGGTAGAAGGAGACGAGCAGGTCGGCAGTGAAACCCAGTGGCACCTCCAAGTCTTGGTAAAGGAAAGCGGCAAGACAATTCGAGGAACAATCAATCTAGGTAAAATTGCGGCAGAGCCAATTGGCAGCACCAAAAATCTTATCCCACATGCAGCTGCATTCAAGTCGTCATTTTCATGGCTTTCTGCATATGCAACTGGAGATATCAATGATGCTACGGGTAAGGGGCCAAAGAAATTCAGCATGCCTTCATGGGGAAAAATTGGCAACATTGGCGGCGAGCAAATCATTCCTGCATCCGAAGAAAAAATTGCAGTACCAGATGGTGTCTTTGACACTGTAAGAATTACATGGAAGACAGGCGGCAAAGTAAACAACGTCTGGATTGTAGATAATCTTCCATTTCCGGTAAAAGCTGACACTTATGCACACGTCTCATCTGGAGTTCCTCCACAAGAATACCGATTCGAGCTACTAGACTTTCAGAGGGATGTCAAGACCAATCCAATTAGAGACACTGGTGATAGTGGGGGACCTGACTCTAGTCTAAACTGTCCAAAACCATCCAACGAATTTGCCCAAGTATCCAAGAACACAAACACAAACACAATGATAATTGATGTAAAGTACTCGCCAAAGAATCCAAAGCAAGGATGCCCAATGGACATGATTATTGATTTCAAGCGCAAGGTAAACCAAGAGGAATTTGAAAACGAGGTTCACTATGATGTTCTGGTAGTAAAGCCAACAAGCTCAGGCATACCTGACACACTAAGATCACTTGCAGGAGAAGCTAAGAGAAATGCATTCTTTACAACTTCAGGACAAGTTCGAACCGCAATAGACATCAAAGAATCTGGCAAGACAACCTATGCTATACTAGTCAAAGGAACCGGTCCTGAAGTAGCACCGGACCCGGCAAAAATTGGATTTATTACATTTGATGTTGATGTGCAGGCAGGAACTGGCACAACCGCACCAACAACTCCAACAAAGCCAGGCGAAATCGTGATCCCATCATGGATCAAGACAAACGCCAAATTCTGGTCGGATGGAAGAATTACCGACAAGGACTTTGTCTCTGGCATACAATATTTGATTAATCAAAAAATAATCAAGATTCCAACTACTACGTCCTCTGGAACACAAAGTGATGTGATTCCATCTTGGGTCAAAAATGCAGCCAAGTTCTGGTCAGAGGGACAAACAACCGACAAGGACTTTGTCAACGGCTTGCAATATCTAATAACGAACGGAATCATCAAATTAAAGTCCTAGACAAAGCCGAATAGTTGGTTCGCAAAATCCTCTTTGTGCCATTGGGAATAATGCTAGGGGCCGCTGCAATCGGCCTTTCATTTCCGTTTTTAGGCGGAGTTCCGGGCTCTGAGCAGAACATCATTCCTAGGTTTGCAAGCCAGTGGTACATTGGAAAAGGAACGGAAGACCAACCAGTCCTGCAATATCTGGTGAATTATCAGGGACAGGAATTTCTGGCAAAGATTGCGTTTTTGGAAAAAACAGGCGATACTGAAAAAATCCATATCACAATAGATGATCCAAAGTCAGGCAAGCACATTGAGCAGGAGCTGCAAATTGGCGAGGCCTTTGTCTTCATAGGCGTAAACAATGAAATCAAGCCATACACTCAGCTACTAGACAAGTCTGTATTTTCAGTCCGAGATACCCTGACTGGCCCTAAATATCTGGTAGTTGGTGCAGAATGGGGCATGACATATGTTGGAAAATTCACGCCCAAGCTAAAGCTGACAGAATATATCGACTCGGAATTTGAGTTTGGGACACTCAAGACCTTTGTGGTATCATATAAGATAAACGAAATTGAAAACAAGCTCTGGATTGCAGACAATATCCCGCTACCTGTAAAAGCCCAATACTACACCATTGATGGCACACTCGACTATTCTTATGAGCTAGTGGCGCTGGACCAAACAGGCCTTTCATAGACATGCTCTAGCAGCCAGTTGCAAAACTCGTTTACCGTATCATTAAAGAAACACCAAATATGAAGCGAATGCGGCAAGACATCTATTCGCCCGCCATCAAATATTATCCGAACTCCTTCCTTTCCCTCATACATGTACGCATCATCTATTTGCGCAGGGCCAAAAATTCTGGCCGCCGTCTCTTTTATTGTCTGGCGGGGAATTGGAAAATTTCTCTTTTGCCTGTCTATTATGATGGATAAATCCCGCTTGCCGTAATAATCAAACTCATTAATCTTGTTTTCCTGGGGAAAGTTCACCAACAGCTGTACGTTGTATTTTTTGCCAACGCCAATTCCAATTTCCGTTATCTTGGTGTATGCCATTGCGGGATTGTTCCTCAGTAGCATCATTATTTGCGGCAGGTTTGACTTTAGCTCCTTTTGGAGCTGAGACGTGAGAGAGGAAAAACTCATCACTAATTCTGAAATTGAATTTGGTTATATTTTTTCAAGATTAGTTTTTTACAGACTGGCATGATACCACACCATGGCAATGCCTGCTGATTATAATGGAATGCGAATAGATGAGGCATCAGAGCGGGCAAACAGCGTAGATGATTACAAGGTCACATGTATGGCATTCATCGAAGACATTTCCAAGGATTATCTGGCCTGGGTCGATAGGTACCAGCTAGAGCCAGAAGAGGACAAAAAAAGACGGGAGAGAATTGCGGCAGTCATACAAAAAAGCAACGAGTGGATTGCCAAGGTATCTCAGACAATCAAGGGAGTCGATGTTGCAATGAATGACGGAATCCAGAAAATGGCAGAGTCCACTGCAGGACAGCCGTTTCAGCTAGGAGTCTTTGTAAACAAACAATCGGGATATACAAGCTCAAAACCTGGAATAATAGACATCAACATCAAGGCGGCGGGAAGAAACGGACGAAAGACCAAGATTATCGAGCACTACAAGGGCCAGCAATTCCGAGTGGAATCCACCGCCAAGGTCTTCATCGACGAGACTAGAATTCCTCAGGAAGAATATGATGATCTGATGGATGTGCATTTGTTCTTGGATGCAACGCAGGCACAACAGCAAGACCTCATATCATTTACTATTACTGTAGCAGAAATGGAAAACGGATACGAGACAGAAAAGCGCGGAGTCTCTACAATTATTCATATTGTCTAGTGTTTTTGAATCCTATCGCAAGCACTTTGCTTGATTCTTGTGGTGGCAACTTGGTTATTCTGTATGCATTATCCTTTGCCTTTGCACCATAGCCAGTAAAGACGTCAATGTGCTTGTCGTTCCACTCACCGATGTCTGTTGCCCAATAGGTCCTGGCATTCCACGGTGATGGCAGATCTGGAATCCTAAGCAATGTTCCATGCTCTATTACTCCAGCATTCATGTCTGTTTTTCCCCTGGTGACTGCAACTAGAATTAGAGGCTCAGACAATGAAGACTCTGATAATGGAAGGCACACACCAGATGTTGTATATGCGCACTTGCTATAATGATAGAATCTTGTTTTTTCTCCATTTGGATAGACAAAGTCGTTCATCCATGTTTGCAGTATTCTGGATTCAGTCGTCTTGCCAGAGCCCTGCACTATCACATCTTTGAGAAATCCTGATCTGAACTGCTTGTAGTAAAATGTGGAATTGTTCTCGGTATAATCAAAAGAGCTATCGTGCTTTGTTCCCTTGACTAGGACTGATTCCAGCTTATCTCTGAAAAATTCCTTTTCTAACGGCAAGTAATATCCGGTGATTTTCCAGCCGTCAGAGCCTGGGTAGCACTTTAGCGTGATTTTATCCAGTACCTGGCCATTTGGGCAGGCCTGGACTTTGGAGCATAATACGTCGCCGCAAATCTTTGATTTTTGCGCATTTGCATCTTGGTTCACAAAAACAGCGCAAAGCGCAATCACTGCAATTGCGGCAAAAACATACTTCATTGGATGAATTAATTTTCCAAGTATTAAAGTCTGATTCAGCTTAGTTTGGTCTTACTCGCAATACGATTCGCACCTCTGTGGCGCGCTCCTCATCAGGATACTTTAGCTCGGATATTTTTTTGGCAAGGGCTTGGTCTGTTACTAGCGATGCCATTCCAGAGATAGTTTTTCCATCAAACTCTACCTGCACTGCATTGTTCGCAATGGCATTTTTTAGCCAGTCCGAGTTTTCGTTTCTTCTG
This sequence comes from uncultured Candidatus Nitrosotenuis sp., assembly GCA_964470325.1. GTDB lineage: Archaea > Thermoproteota > Nitrososphaeria > Nitrososphaerales > Nitrosopumilaceae > Nitrosotenuis. Next base: position 20,443 of record CAYYBJ010000004.1, read on the forward strand.
GAAAAATACACCATTCCGTTATATCCTACTGCACGTAGCTGCACTGAATGTGGTTTGCCTGTCTTTCTACCCTGTGTGGTAAGAACAGCACGGAATGCGCCCTGAATCATGAGGCGAGCCCAAAGTCAAGTAATTTAATCTGATTGATTGAAAATTGTGATTTTTGGTTTCAATAAAGGATTTTCAAAAGCAACAGGCATGGCAGCACTAGAAGAAATACCACAAAACAACTGTACTGCAGACGAATTCACAGGTAAACGAGTAGTTGACCGTGAGGGAATCAAGTATGGCGAGGTAAAGCACATCCATATCAACTCCAAGACACTTGCTGTCTCTGGCGTTACAATCCACCAAGGATTCCACAAGGATTACTATTTGCCATCAGAATACATTGATCATTTCACAGATGAAACACTACTACTCTCACGCTCACCAGTTCGAACAAGCGTCCAGGTAGTGGACATTGACGGCCACAAGCTGGGCAAGATAAAGCGACTGGTAAAAGACCCACAGACAAATGAGCTCCATTCCATAGAGGTATCAGACGGCCTGATTCACACCAGAATAGTCACAAAGTCTGACATCTGGGGCGTTGGCGAAAAAGTGATTCTTAAGCTGACAAAAGATCAGTTCAAAAACCTACACTGACTCTTTTTATTTTGTTTTAGATTTGCAGGCGGCACAGGTAGGTATGCCGTTTTGTAGGGTTGTCTCTACGTTCGATGAATTACAAACATGACACAGTCCTTTCATTACACCAAAAAGAAATTTTGTTATTTTTAATTTTTTTGTGCGCAATTTCTGATCCCAGAAAACCTAGCATTTTATAGCAATATTTGCGGGCCAGTACTAGTGTATTCGATTCAGACCAAGGGACTCAGCAAAATCTATGCTTCTGGAACGGTGGCAGTTGACGGAATCTCTTTTGATGTGGATGAAGGCGAGATCTTTGGGTTTTTGGGCCCGAACGGTGCAGGCAAAAGCACTACCATGATGATACTAACTACATTGCTAAAGCCGTCTGGAGGCCAAGCCTTTGTTGCAGGGTATGATGTTTCAACTCAGCAAAAAAATGTCAGGCAAAGCATTGGTTATGTACAGCAAGACATTACTATTGATGAATATCTGACAGGCCGGGAAAATCTCTTGTTGCAGGCAAGACTGAATCATATTCCCAAAGACCAAATAAATTCCAGAATCAATGATCTGTTGAATCTAGTAGAATTGGACGACAAGGCAGAAGATGCCGCAATAACGTATTCTGGAGGGATGAGAAAAAGACTAGAGATTGCAGGCGGGCTCTTGCACCAACCAAAGGTTCTCTTTTTGGATGAGCCGACTGTAGGCCTTGACATCCAGACCAGGCAAAAAATCTGGGAGTATATCAAAAAAATCCATAATGAATACCACATGACAATATTTCTGACCACCCACTACATGGAGGAAGCCGACAAGCTTTGCGGGCGAGTCGGAATTATAGATCATGGAAAAATTCAGACAATAGATACGCCGTCCAGCCTCAAAAATGCACTTGGTGGTGGAATTATCTCACTTGTAATAGATGGTACTACAAAAGCAGATCTAGTATCCAAAATAAAACAAATCGAGTTTGTCAAAGACGCCACCATATCTGATGATAAAATTATCGTCTTTTCAACCAAGGGAACAGAAGTTGCGCCAATGATATTCTCTCTTTCTTCCAGTCTTGGCATTGCAATAAAGTCTGTGTCAATAACACATCCTACACTTGATGACGTGTTTTTGTCATTTACCGGCCATGACCTAAGAGATGACACCACACAAAAAACTTACAATCGCAGAAAGGAATACCGTCTAAAGCAGAGGATGAAGCCATGATGCTCTATGATACCTATACTGTGTTTTGGCGAGAGTTAAAGCGATACAGAAAATCTAGAAGCGGTGTTTTGATCAGATTAATCCAGCCGGCAATCTGGATTATTGTTATAGGCCACACCTTTGCAGGAACAAAGCCACTAATCCAGTCCGTCGGATTTGATGGCAGCTATCTGGAATTTATGGCGCCAGGGGTAATCATATTGACTGCGATTTTTACCAGCATTTTTGGCGGAGTCAACACGCTATGGGATAGAAGGTACGGTTTCATGAACAAGGCACTGGTATCCCCAGTATCACGATCCTCGATTGCATTAGGAAAGATGCTTGCAATATCGTTAATCTCTGCAATGCAGTCTGCTCTGATAATTGGCATTGCTATTTTGATTGGCGTATCATTTCCAAATCTTTTGGTAATCATTCCTATAATGGCACTGGTGATTTTATTCTCGCTAGGATTTTCCGGAATTTCAGTTGTTGTAGCAGCTACTGCAAAATCTCAGGAAACCTTTTGGGGAATAATCAACTTTTTAGGAATGCCGCTTTTCATGCTCAGCCCTGCATTGTTCCCATTGGAGCTACTACCAGACTGGCTTGCAACAATTGCCAAGCTAAACCCAGTGACCTATACTGTACTACTGGTGCGCGGAATGATGACTGGAGTAACAGAAGGAATATCAACTGCACTGAGCTTGGGCGTAATTGGAGTATTTGTCATATCAATGATTGCACTTGCAAGCTGTGTCTTTACGCGTGAAGTCAACAAGCCATTCTAAAAGTGTCAAAAATTGACCTAAACTTCAACAATTCCTAACTTGGTAGATCTTTTGCAAACAAGGGCATCAATGCGTAAATGCAGCTAAAAATAGCTACACTAGTAGCATTTTTTGTTTTTACTATGGTATTGTCCCAGCCTGCGCTGGCAGCCGTCAACTATCCATATGTGTCAAGCTTTGGAACACAGGGGCTAGTCAAGACAGGCGCATTTACTTATCCTCAATATGCCGCACTTGATGATTCTGGAAACCTCTATGTGACTGACCTTGGAAATGCGCGAGTCCAGAAATTTGGCAATGACGGAGAATTTTTGCATGCATGGGGCTCCAAGGGAACAGGAAAATCTGAGTTTCACGCACCTGCAGGAATTGCGGTGGGTGGTAGTCATGTCTATGTTGCAGATCACGAACTAAACGTTGTAAAGAAATTTGATACCAATGGAAACTTTGTTTCTTCTTGGGGCGGAACTGGCTCTGAGGCAGGCAGGCTAAAACTGCCAAACGGCGTTGCAGTATCCAAAGATGGATTTGTTTTTGTAGTAGATACTGGCAACTCACGAGTGCAAAAATTTGACTCTAACGGAAAATTTGTTTCTATTATTGGCGCTAGTGGTACTGGAAGTGATGGATTTCTAACTCCGCTGGGTATAGAATTAGACTCTGATGGAAATGTTCTAGTCTCTGATTCCGGCCACAAAAAAATTCTCAAGTTCAATCCTAATGGAGCATTTGTTGCAAGCTACAATTCTTCAACTGGGGGATTGGCAATCTCGCCAGACGGAATCGATGTGGACTCTGATGGAAATATCATCATTGCAGATTCTGCCAACAATAGAATTGTTGTGTTGGATAAGGATGGCAAAGTAGTCGCTAGCTTTGGCAAAACTGGAACAGGCAATTCGCAATTTAAAATGCCAAAGGATGTTGTATCCGATTCTGATGGGGACTTGTTTGTAGTTGATTCAAGCAATCACCGAATCCAGAAATTTGGTTCTAAAGACACTGTCTCAGAATCTAGTGCCACAACTGTAATTCAGACTAAAACAGTAAACCCCGCAGGAACTGACCTCAAAAAGCCAACAGTTATGCCTCCAAAGGACCTCTACGTAGAGGCAACAGGAGGCTTGACCCGGGTATCCACAGGCCAGGCAATAGCAACAGACGAATCTGGAATTAAATCACTTGAAAGCAATGCCCCAGACGAATTCCCACTGGGAATTACCACAGTAATCTGGACTGCGATAGACAATGCTGGAAACATGGGAATTGCAACTCAAACAATAACGGTTGGCGATTCTACACCTCCAGTCATATCTGGATTGTCTGATATTACTCTAGAGGCAAATGGCGCACAAAACACTGCAAATCTTGGCAACCCAACAGTAAATGATTTGGTAGGCGTATTGTCAATTGAAAATGATGCACCAGAATCATTCCCGTTAGGTGAGACCATAGTCACCTGGACTGCAATCGATGTTGCAAAAAATGAGGCAACTGCAACCCAGACTGTAACCATAATTGATACTAAACCACCAAAGGTACGAGCGCCGTCTGCAATCACTGCAGAAGCATCAAGCCTTGATCAAAATGTTGTGGCACTAGGCGAACCAACAATTACTGATAATTCTGAAATCTCTTCCGTAACTAATGATGCTCCATTATATTTCTCACTGGGTGAGACCATAGTGACATGGACTGCAGTGGATTTGTCAGGAAACGTTGGATCTGCAACACAAAAAGTCACCATCGTAGATACGACCAAGCCAGTCATTGCACCAATTACTGGATTAACAGTAGAGGCAACATCTGAAAAACAGACTGCAATAACATTGGTATCTCCAAATGCAACCGATGTTCAGGCTGTAACCATAACTAATGATGCACCGAGATTTTTCCCGCTAGGTGACACCACCATAACCTGGATGGCAAAAGATATTTCTGGAAACAATTCTACTATAACTCAGACAATTTCTGTTGTGGACACTACTGCACCAGATCTAGTCGTTCCTGCTGATATCACACAAGAGGCAATTGGCAAGACAGGCAATGTGGTATCATTGGGTGAGCCTGTAGCAACAGATGCAACAGGTGTTTCCTCAATTAGTCACAATGGTCCTGCTGATTATCAGTTTGGGAATACCATTGTAACCTGGACTGCAACTGACAACCATGGCAACACTGTAACTAAAACACAAAATGTCGTCATAGTGGACACTACTGCTCCTGAAATTTCAGCACCGGCAAATATCATATTTGAGGCAACAGGCACTACTGGAAACATTGTCGATCTTGGTTCTCCCAAGGCATCTGATCTAGTAGAAGTAGCGTCTGTATCCAGCGATGCACCAGAATCATTCCCGTTAGGTGAGACCACAGTAACTTGGACTGTAACTGATACATCTGGCAACACAAACATCGCAACCCAACTAGTATCAGTAGTAGACACAACAGCACCAATAATTACGGTTCCAGCTGATGTAACCCAAGAGGCAGCAGGCAAAGATGGTACCTTAGTATCAATTGGTGATGCCCAAGTTACAGATGCAATAAAGGTTGAAACCATATCCAGCGATGCACCAGAATCATTCCCGTTAGGTGAGACCACAGTAACTTGGACTGCAACAGATTCATCAGGAAACACTTCTACTGCAACTCAAAAAGTTACCATTACAGACACAACCGCGCCAAGCATTATTACACCACTAGATATTATCCAAGAGGCAACATCTGCTTCTGATAATATTGTATCGTTGACATTACCAGTAGCATCTGATATTGTTAGCGAAGTCACAATTACAAATGATGCACCAGAATCATTCCCGTTAGGTGAGACCATAGTCACCTGGACTGCAACTGATCAGACAGGCAATTCTGCAACCGCAACTCAAAAAGTCACCATTACAGACACAACAGCACCAGTAATCTCTGCACCAGCCGATCTAACACAAGAAGCAACATCCAAGCTTGAAAATACAGTAACACTAGAGACTCCATCCGTTTCTGATAACGTTGGAATTGAATCCATTACAAATGATGCACCTGAATTATTCCCAGTTGGAGAGACCATAGTGACTTGGACTGCCAAGGATTCTTCTGGTCTGATATCTACTGCACAGCAAAAAATAAGCATTGTAGATACTACCAAGCCGGAAATTCGCGTATTTGATGTTACAATAGAAGCAACAAGTGAGGACAAAAACGCAGTTGACTTTGGAAACATCAAAACAAACGATCTAGTGGAAGTGGTATCGGTAACTAATGACGCTCCAGATTATTTCAAGCTAGGAGTAACTACTGTAACTTGGACTGCAACTGATCAGGCAGGCAATTCCGCAACTGCCACTCAGACCATTACCATTCAAGACACTACACTGCCAATCATAACTGCACCAGCCGATGTTACCTTTGAGGCAACCTCATCTACTGACAATTCTGTAATCCTTGGCGAGCCAGTAGCATCTGACTCTGTAAGTGATGTTATCATATCTAATGATGCACCCGAGTCATTCCCATTGGGTGAAACAATAGTGACCTGGACAGTCAGCGATTCGTCTGGCAATTCTGCAACCGCAACTCAAAAAGTCACAGTGTCTGATACTACTCTGCCAAGCATTGTGGCACCTGCCAACATAACACAAGAGGCAACCTCATCATCTGATAATGTGGTAGAATTGGGCGAAGCAAAAGCAGAAGATGCTGTAGCTCTTGTATCCGTTGAAAACGATGCTCCAGACTCGTTTGAATTGGGTGATACCATAGTAACTTGGACTGCAACTGACTCTGCTGGAAACACAAACGCTGCAACTCAGATTGTAACAATAGTAGATACTACCAAACCAACAATTTCCACACCGGCCGATCTAACACAAGAAGCAACATCCAAGCTTGAAAATACAGTAACACTAGAGACTCCATCCGTTTCCGACAATGTTGGAATTGAATCCATTACAAATGATGCACCTGAATTATTCCAAGTTGGAGAGACCATAGTAACTTGGACTGCCAAAGACAGCACAGGCAATTCCGAGTCTGTCCATCAGAAAATTACCATAGTTGATACTGTACCGCCGAAATTCGCAAGAATATCTGATATTACCGTAGAAGCAACAAGCAAGGACGACAATTCGGTAACCTTGGCAGTGCCTTCCGTTTTTGATATTCTGGATGTCACATCAGTAACAAACGATGCCACGGCAAAATTCCCACTGGGTGAAACTACAGTCACCTGGACTGCTACAGATGAGGCAGGCAACTCTGCTAGCACATCTCATAGGGTAATAGTACAGGATACTACTATTCCTACCATTATTGCTCCAGTTGATGTCACAGCAGAGGCCACATCATTTAGCGATAATATAGTATCACTTGGAACAGCAGTTGCATCTGATCTAGTGGAAATATCTACAATAACAAACGATGCACCATCTGTGTTTGCATTGGGCGAGACCATTGTTACTTGGACTGCAACAGACATTTCTGGAAATGTAGCGTCTGCAACTCAAAAGATTACTATAATTGATACCACTGCACCAAAGATTATCCAGCCTGAGGACCTAACAGTAGAGGCGACCTCTGCTACTGATAACACCATATCATTGGCGTTGCCATCTGCACAGGATGCAATAAGTGAAATTTACATCGAAAACGATGCTCCCTCTGTCTTCCCATTGGGTGATACCATAGTCACTTGGACTGTCACAGATGAGGCAGGAAATGCCGTAACCACAACCCAAAAGGTTACTGTAATTGATACTACTGCCCCAACACTGGCAATTCCTGAGAATATAGTAACTGATGCAATATCTCTCAAGACCCCAGTATCAATTGGTGCGGCAACATCAACCGATCTTACTGATGACACTCCAAAAATAACAAACGATGCACCAGAATCATTCCCGTTAGGTGAGACCATAGTCACCTGGACTGTAGAGGATAAGTTTGGCAACTTGTTTAGCAAGGCACAAACAGTAACTGTGGAGGCCTGCGGCAAGCCAGAATCGTCCTATAATACAATAATTGGTAAGGAAGATGATGATATTCTAATTGGAACTAATCTGGCAGACTTGATAATTAGCCTTGCAGGAGATGATATCATAACTACAGAGAAAGGAAACGACTGTGTCTTGGCAGGAGATGGTGATGATATCATTTACGGCAATGAGGGAAATGACTACATCAACGGAGGCGACGGTGCAGATATCATCAAGGGCCAGTCTGGAGAAGATTTCCTAATTGGAATGACTGGAGTTGATATCATTGATGGCGGAGATGATTCGGACTCTTGTGTTGTATCAGAAAATGATGATGATATTCTGATAAAATGTGAGTAAGCCTAGAATTAATAATAACAAAAAACCCACCATCATTTGTTGCCCAAATCAAAGGAATTATTTGATTCTGCAAAAAAAGTAATCCCCTCTGGCGTCAGCAGCCCAGTTCGATACTTTGAACCATATCCGTTCTTTGTCAAAAAATCACAAGGCAGCCAAATTTGGGATGAGGACGGCCACCAGTACATTGATTATTGCACAGGCTATGGTGCAATGCTTTTGGGCCACAGGCACCCAAGTGTTGTTTCTGCAGTTCAAAAACAGCTAGACATTGGCACACTATATGGCGCACCAACTGCACTAGAAGTCGAGCTTGCTGGTATTATCAAAAAGATATACCCATCAATGCAAAAAATTCGTCTAGTCAATACTGGCTCTGAAGCTACCATGACTGCAATCAGACTAGCCAGAGGCTTTACTAAGAAAAAAAAGATAATAAAATTTGAGGGATGCTATCATGGAGCACACGAATCAATGCTGGTCCGAGCGGGCTCTGGCTTGGCAGGAATTGCCGTCTCTGATGGTGTGCCAGATGATTTTACAAAAAACACCATTGTAGTACAATACAATAATTCAGAACAATTAGAAAATGTAATTTCAAAAAACAAAGACATTGCAGGCGTTATAGTGGAGCCAGTTCTAGGTAACATGGGCCTGATCCTACCACAAAAGAACTTTCTCCATACCATGAGAAAAATAACCAAGCAAGCAGGCATTCCTCTGATATTTGATGAAATTATAACCGGATTTAGGATGGGCCTAGGTGGAGCACAGGAGTATTTTGGAATAAAACCAGACATTACGACACTTGGCAAGTCACTATCAAACGGATTTGTAATATCTGCAGTTGGCGGAAGAAAAGAGATAATGGATCAGCTAGCCCCTAGCGGCAAAGTCTATGAGGCAAGCACGTTTGCAGGCAATCCAATCTCTGTATCATCTGCAATTGCATCAATTAAGACAATGTCAACTCTAAAACGCAAAATCTATCCAAAGATATCAAAACAATGCCTGACTCTGGCAAAATCCATACACGAATCTGCCACAAAATACGGCATAGCACACCAAGTAAATGCAATAGAATCAATGTTCCAGATTTTCTTTACAGACAAGCCAGTAACTGATTATGCATCATCCAAAAGAGCAGACGGCAAAAAATTCCACAGACTATTCTATAATTTACTAAAGCAGGGAATCTTTGTTGCACCATCCCAGTTTGAGACCGGGTTCTTCTCATATGCGCACACAAACTCTGACCTTGAAAAGACAATCCACGCGTATGATTTCGCGCTAAGGCGGGTCAGGCCATGAAATATCTGATTGGTACTAGGGGAAGCCAACTATCAATGTCCCAGACAAACTGGGTAGTATCGGAGCTAAAAAAGAAAAACTCTGATGCAGACTATGAAATCAAAGTCATCGCCACAAAAGGCGACACTGACGCACGACCATTATTTACAATAAACCAAAAAGGAATCTTTGAAAAAGAAATCGATAAGGCAGTTGCAGAAAAACAGGTAGACTTTGCAGTACATAGTCTCAAGGATGTGCCATCCATACTACCTGATGATCTCATATTGGGATGTGTTCCACCAAGAGAGCCATTCAACGATATCTTCATTTCAAAAAATGGCGATACACTAGAAACTATCAAGACAGGAGCACTGGTTGGTACCAGCAGTTTACGACGCGCAGTCCAGATTTCACGAAAAAGGCCAGACCTTACAGTAAAAACAATTCGCGGAAATGTGGAAACTCGCATAAACAAAGTCAAAGAAGGAATATTCGACGGTATTGTACTGGCACAGGCAGGAATCAACAGATTGGGAGTAACCGTTCAACACACACCATTGAGTATAGTTGATTTTCCACCATCTCCGGGCCAAGGCGCACTGGGTATCGTCTGCAGAAAAAATGATACCCAAACCATAGCAATGTTGCAAAAAATCCAAGACACAAATTCCAGAATAGAAGTGGAATCCGAACGAGCAATGTCAGAGTTTGTGGATTCTGGGTGCAGATTTCCAATAGGTGCATTTGCCAAGGTAAATGGTGACACACTAGATCTTACAGTAATTGCATATTCAATTGACGGCAAGCAAGCACTAATCGTGACAAAATCTGGAAACAAGTCCAATCCATACCAAATAGGCAAGCAAGCAGCAAACGAATTGCAACAAAAAGGTGTAAATGATCTTGCCAAAGACTGGAGAGCAAAGCTGGACGAGTGGAACAAAACATGACTGGTATTGTGTATCTAGTTGGGGCAGGTCCTGGAGACCACAAATTACTTACACTACGTGCGGCTGAGCTCATCAAATCTGCAGATGTGGTATTGTATGATAGACTAGTATCAAAGAAAATTATAGCAATGATTCCAAAGAAAGCAACCAAGCTGTACGTAGGCAGGGAGGTGGGTGATGACTACAAACACCAGAATGATACCAACCTGCAAATGGTCAAATTTGTAAAATCAAACAAAAGTGTCGTCCGACTAAAGGGTGGTGACCCGTTCATCTTTGGGCGAGGCGGAGAAGAAGCTGAATTTCTAAAAAAACACATGGTAAAATTCGAGATCATTCCTGGAATAACATCCGGCATTGGATCTGCGATATACTCTGGAATTCCACTGACTCACAGAAAGTATTCCTCATCGGTTGTGTTTGTGACAGGCCATGAGGACCCTGGTAAGACAAAGTCTCCAGTCCAGTGGAAAAAACTCGCAAAGTCTGTAGAGACCATAGTAATAATGATGGGCCTGTCTCGAATTGGTATGATCTCAGAGCAGCTAGTCTCTGGAGGATTGCCAAAGACAACACCAGTAGCAGTAATACAAAAGGGAACAAATGAAGATCAAAAAATCCTAATTGGAAACCTATCCAATATAGAGCAAAAAATCAAGGACAATCACATCACACCGCCATCAATTATAATAATAGGAAACGTAGTCAAACTACACAAAACCATATCGTGGAAAAAATGATCTCAGGAAAAACAATAGCAATCACACGCTCAAAGGATGATGCACAGGAATTCATAGACTTGGCATCAAAGGAAAACGCAATCCCACTGCCAATCCCGACAATAGAGCTAATGCCAAAGGGAGACAAGATAGTAGATGATTTTCTGCATGATGTGCAGGAATTCCAGCCAGACTATTCCGTTTTTATGAGCTCAAAAGCAGTCAAGCTGTTATTTGATGTGGCAAAAAACACAGCCAAGTACCAAAAGTTACAGCTGGCAATAGCAAATACAATGGTAGTGGCCGTGGGCCCAAAAACAAAGCAGGCGCTAGAAGACAAAGGAATCAAGGTGTCATTTGTGCCAACAAAGTTCTCTTCAGTTGGAGTGGGGGAGCAATTTACCAAGCTAAATGCCGAGGGAAAAAAGGTAATCATACCAAGAAGTGGTGCATCAACAGAATTTTTGGCAAATCTACTTCAAAAAATAGGACTCATAGTAAAGGAGAATCATCTCTATGACGTGCAGGCATTCTCGGACCACACCAAATGGAATAGTTTCAAAGAATTGTTCTCACAAAATAAAATCGACGGAATTGTTTTCACATCTGCATCATCCGTTCGCGGATTCTTTGAGATAATGTCTGATCACAAAGACTTGGCAAAAAAATTGGAAAAAATTCAGATCGTAGCAATCGGCCCGTTCACTGCAGAGGAATTAAAAAAATTCAACGTGATTCCAAAAATTGCAAACGTTCACACAGTTCCGGGAGCTTTTGAAGCAATGAAAAATATTTTTTCATTAGCTTGAGCTACATTAGCTTTCCCTACCCCAACTCACAACTAGTAATCAGTGTAGAATCTATTTATAACAAAACCAAGTTCTGTTTTGCATGGCGCAAGAAAATCTCAACATGGATTATTCAAAATATGATTTCAAAGAATCCACCGAAATGTATGTGCATTTATCAAAAAAAGGATTATCAAAAGAAGTAATCCAAGAAATTTCAAAATTAAAAAATGAACCACAATGGATGCTTGACTTTAGACTAAGAGCATACGAAGTTTTCATGAAAAAGCCAATGCCAAACTGGGGTCCAGATTTGAGCACGATCGACTTTCAAAACATCTACTATTATGCAAAAGCATCAGAGAAAACCGAGAAAAACTGGGATGATGTCCCACCAGAGGTAAAGCGAACCTTTGACAAGCTAGGAATCCCAGAAGCAGAAAAGAAATTCCTCGCAGGTGTAGGCGCACAATACGAGTCCGAAGTAGTATATCACAATCTAAGAGAAGACCTGGCAAAGCAAGGAGTACTATTCCTAGACACAGACACTGCACTCAAAGAGCATCCAGAGATTTTCAAAAAATATTTCGGCAAAATCATTCCACCAGAGGACAACAAGTTTGCAGCACTAAACTCTGCAGTCTGGAGCGGTGGCTCGTTCATCTACATTCCGCCAGGAGTCAAGGTGGATATGCCACTACAAGCATACTTTAGAATCAATGCAGAAAACATTGGACAGTTTGAGAGAACCCTAATCATTGCAGACGAGGGCTCTGAAGTTCACTATATCGAAGGATGCACAGCACCAGTTTATTCCTCAGAATCATTACACTCTGCAGTAGTAGAGCTAGTCGCACACAAGGACGCCAAACTACGATACACTACAATCCAAAACTGGAGCTCAGACGTGTACAATCTTGTTACAAAGCGAGCATATGCGTACCAAGGAGCAAAGGTAGAGTGGATTGATGGCAACATTGGCAGCAAGATTACCATGAAGTATCCGGGAATTTACTTGATAGAACCAAAGGCACACGGCGAAACACTATCCATTGCATTTGCAGGAAAAGGCCAGCACCAAGATACTGGCGCAAAAATGGTCCACCTAGCCCCAGAGACAACATCACGAATCACATCAAAATCAGTAAGCAGACTAAACGGCAGAACCACATACCGAGGACTATTACACGTAGCAAAGGGTGCTACAAACGTAAAATCATCCGTTCGATGTGACGCCCTACTATTAGATGACACATCAAAGACAGACACCTATCCATACATGGAGATCAACCGAGAAGACGCCACCGTTACCCATGAAGCAACTGTTGGCAAAATTGGAGATGAACAAATCTTCTATCTAATGACCAGAGGATTCTCCGAAGAAGAAGCACTAACACTAATTGTAAACGGATTCATGGAGCCATTTACCAAAGAGCTCCCAATGGAATATGCAGTCGAGCTAAACCGACTCATAAAACTGGAAATGGACGACTCGGTAGGATAAAGCCTATCCCCTTTTTTGTTGTATCATGCAAAAACTCGCTTTATCCACAATCAACCCAACTCATGTAGATGAGATATCTGCATCAAAAAAAGAGCCAGACTGGCTAAAGCAATTCAGAAAAAATTCCTTTGCAATTTACGAGTCATTACCACCAGAAATCTCGCCATTATACAACAAGTATACTGATGCAAAAAGAATGAACCCATCCGAGGTCTCACTGGTTACAGAATCGCAAAATGCAATCTTTGATTCCCTAAAGCCAAGATTGGCAGAACTGGAAAAAGAAATTCACATCATCCAAGCAGGTACCAATGTTTTTAGAATCAACTTGCCAGACGATATCAAGACAAAGGGCGTTGTGATTTGCTCAATCTATGATGCAATTCAAAATCATTCCGAGCTGGTAAAAAAAGCACTGGAATCATCTGATCCCAAAGAAGACAAGTATACCGCATTAAACAATGCGGCATTCAATTCTGGCATTTTTATCAAAATCCCAAGGAATTTGATCCTGGACAAACCAATTCATATTGTATCTTGCGTTTCGCCAGATGGCACATCTGTCATATCCAAAAACATCATTGTGGCAGAACAAAGCAGCAAGGCAGGAATCGTACAGGAATTGTACGCACCAAAGGGCACAAGCCAGCAGGCGTATCTGGAACTGCTCACAGTTGACGCCCAAGCAAACTCGCAGCTAGCAATGACTACATTTCAGGCAATGGATCAATCTGCTGTTAATTTCTCCACTAGAAACTGTACTGTATTACAAGATGCAAAGATAAACTGGTATTTGGGGCTGTTTGGCTCTATGCTGTCCAGATACCGGACAAACTATTACCTAGATGGTGTCGGAGCATATGCAGAAGACGCAGAGATTGTCTTTGGCGACAATGAGCAGTCATTTGATCTGTCAGCGAATCTGATTCACAAAAAGCAGGCAACCGAAGGCAAAGTAGTGCAAAGATCTGTTCTGAGAAACAAGTCAAAATCATTATTCAAAGGAATGATCAAAATTCTAGAAGGAGCATCACAATCAAGATCATTTTTGTCTGGTCGCTCCATACTATTGGACAAGGACGCAAAGTCCGACGCAATACCAGGCCTTGAAATTCTGACCAATGACGTCAAGGCAACCCATTCTGCATCAGTTGCCCAGGTAGACGAAGAGCAGATTTTCTATCTTGGCTGCAGATGTCTAGACAGAGCAGAGGCAGAGAGAATCATAGTGGAAGGATTCCTAGAGCCAATGTCTAGAACAATGTCATATCAGGTGCGAGCATGGATTGCATACCTAATTGAATCCAAGTGGGCAGGACGCGACCTAGTCCTCAAATCCGATGAAAATCTTCGAGCTATAGTAGAGGTAGAAGAAGTAAGATACAAAGAAGCAGATCAGATTGAAACTCATTACAAATATCGGTGATAAATTGGGAAAATGGGTAAAGGCATGTGCACAAGACCAGCTAGGAAACAACGATATGTTGCCCTTTGATGTTGAGGAAAAAAAATTGCTAATTACAAATCTTGGCGGCAAAATCTATGCAACGGACAGGATTTGCACGCACGCAGAGGCTGACTTGTCCACGGGATTTTTGTCAGATGACGGAGTGCGATGCCCATTACATCTTTCTGTTTTCAATTTAGAGAACGGCCAGCCACAAAACCCGCCCGCAGAAGCGGCCTTGAAAATTTACAATGTTAAAATAGATCACAACGAGATCTACGTTGAGGTTTAGTCATGCAAGCCGCAATTTCTGTTGAGCAAATTAGAAAGGACTTTCCAATTTTGCAGAGAAAGGTTCGAAACGACAAAAATCTTGTCTATCTGGACAATGCCGCAACAACACAAAAGCCAATCCAGGTAATCAATGCAATTACTGATTTCTACACTAATCACAATTCCAATATTCACCGTGCAGTCCATGCACTGGCAGAAGAGGCAACCGAAGCCTACGAGATGACTCGTGACAAGGTTGCAAAATTCCTCAACATCAAGGACAGACAAGAGATAGTCTTTGTTCGGGGTACAACTGAGGCAATCAACCTAGTAGCATATGCATGGGGCCGACAAAATATCTGCGAAGGTGATATTATAGTTACAACCGAATATGAGCACCATTCTAACATTGTTCCATGGCAGCTCCTAACACAAGAAAAAAAGGCCAAGCTGCAATATATTGGAATTGATGAAAATGGCGAGCTAATACTGGACCATCTCGACCAATATCTGGCGACAGGCAAAGTCAAGCTAGTTGCAGTAAGCCAAATGTCTAATGTTTTAGGAACAATAACTGATGTCGCTACAATAATTTCAAAATGCAAAAAGGCCGGAGTTCGAGTCCTAATTGACGGAGCCCAGTCTGTTCCCCACATAAAAGTAGACCTAGATGCAATGGGATGTGATTTCTTTGCCTTTTCTGGGCACAAAATGCTTGGCCCGACAGGCGTTGGAGTCCTTTGGGCAAAAAAAGAGTTACTGGAACAAATGGCGCCATTCCACGGAGGAGGCGACATGATTCGCGAGGTCCACAAGTACGAAACAACTTGGAACGATCTACCATACAAGTTTGAGGCGGGAACTCCAAACATTGCAGATGTAATCGGATTTGCAGCTGCAATTGATTATTTGACCAACATTGGAATGGACTATGTACGAGCACATGAAATTGCAATTACAAAATACGCACTGGACAAGCTATCTCAGATAAAGGGAATCAAGCTGTATGGAACATCGGACATCTCAAAGCGGGGCGGAGTAATATCGTTTAATTTTGCAGACATTCATCCACATGATCTGGCAACTATCATAGACGAGGATGGTATTGCAATTAGATCTGGCCATCACTGCGCCCAAGTACTGATGGAAAAGCTAGACATTGCAGCAACTTCGCGCGCAAGCTTTTACATTTACAATACCAAAGAAGAAGTTGATGCTTTGATCAACTCGTTATCTAGAGCCGCGAGGTTGTTCAAGATATGAGTAGCAATGCAGACATTTACCATGAAATGATAGTGGATTATTCAAGGCACCCAAGTAATTTTGGCAAAATTGAAAATCCAACCATACAATATCACGACAGCAACCCATTATGTGGTGATAGCATTGATATTTTCATGAATGTCGACAATGACAAAATATCTGATATCAAATTTCATGGACGCGGATGCGCAATCTGCCTTGCCTGCACCTCAGTCCTAACGGAAATAGTAAAAGGAAAATCAATCGAAGAGGCAAGAAAAATCCAGAAAAACGATGTCCTAGGGGAATTGGGCCTTGAAAACCTCCAAGCCGTGCGCATAAAGTGCGCATTATTGTCGCTAAAGGTCCTAAAATATGGACTGTACTCGTATTTAGCAAGCAAGGACGCAAATGCAGATGCCTTAAAGCAGGAAGCCTCGTCGCTCTACTAGGGACATGGCACAAGTTTCACTAGAAATCAGAAAGGTAATCTTTGAGAAATTCAACTCTGATGAACGCTTTACAAATGATCAGGTCTTTGCAGAACTCCAATCTACAAATAAAATAGAAAAATCACTTACCATAGATGACATGGAACAATACTTTGCAGAACTATGCGATGCGGGAATTATGAGAAACATTGCGCAAAACTTTACGACGCAATGGTTTAAGCTCTTTGATCCTCTGGAAAAGGCAAACTGCCCGTCATGCAAGGCAGAAATCCCAATAAACAAGGCCGAAGAAAAAAACTGTCCTGCATGTAAAGCAGCTATTTAGCGCGATATCGTATAGCTGCAGCTTCCAATGATTGAATCATTGGCAGCTTTTCTCCAGTCAAGTACAAGACCAGTGCGCCGCCTGCAGTACTGATATGCGTAATTTTTTCTGCAAGACCATATTTTTTGAGAGCAGAAGTCAGGTGTCCGCCGCTGACAATTGTTGTTGCCATGGAATTTGCAACGGATTCCAGCATTGCCTTTGTACCGTAGCTAAAGTCTGGCTTTTCAAAGAATCCCGGAGGTCCAGAAATAAAGACCGTTCCAGCACTGGATATTATCTTGGAATAATGTTCAATTGTCTTTGGCCCAAGATCGTAAATCTGGTCGCCCTTGTTGAGTAATCTAACATCGAGTTCTGATCTTTTACCATCATTGTTAATTGCAACATCTACTGGTGTAAAAAACACGTCTGGGTATTCACCCATGAGGGCATGCGCCTTTGCTACTGCTTCTTCCTCTCCTTTGATACCTAAAGGGTACTTGATTCGAGCCTGCGCACGCATGAAAACATTGCCAATCAGTCCAGTCAGTAGTATTTGGTCTGCCCGTCCACGCTTAATTAGCATCTTGATTGCCTCTAGCCTGTCAGTTACCTTGGAGCCTCCCAATACTATGACGTGAGGCGCCTTTGCCACAGTCAAGATCTCTTCTAGCTTGCGAACTTCGCGCTCGACAATTTTTCCAGCACAAGTTGGTATGACATGTGAAAATCCAACCAATGACGGGTGAGCCCTGTGTGCAGAAGGAAATGAATCCAAAACGCACAGATCAAATAATTTTCCAAGCCTTTGTACCATTATTGTTTGCGATGCTTCTTCTGACGTAAACTCGTAATTTTCCTCTGCACAAAATCTCAAATTATCTAATAGAATGATATCGCCATTTTGCATTTTTTTTATTTCATCTTGTGCATGCGAGCCAATCACGTCCTGAACATATGTGACTTTTTTACCAAGCATTTTTTCCAAAATTTTTGCGTGCTGCTCCATTCCAATATAGTCCTTGTTTCCAACTCGTCCCTGGTGTGACACCACGACGACTTTGGCATCCGATAATGCCTTGATTGTTTCAGTTGCTTCTTCGATTCTTTTTACTCCGGAAATTTCTCCAGTTGTAGGATCTATTGGACAGTTCATATCAACGCGGAGGAGAACCGTTTTTCCTTTTAGGTCAAAGTCTCCAAGCGTTAGGATATTCACGCTTATGGTGTTTTTTGCCAGCTTAAAATCTTTAAGCCGATCAATTTCTGCAGAAAAATTAAAAGCAACAGCACTGGCCTTTGTATGATTGCAAAATTGGTTGTTCGGACTACGATCTAGGCCGTTATTTGTTCTAGTGACAGCATTCATAGTACTTTCTGTTTTGGTGCAAACCAAGGTAACGCAAGACTTTGACCGCTCTGTAGTTTTGTATTTCCAGTCAGTTGGTGGCAACCACAATCTAGACATGATAATGTGGATTATCACAGAAATTGGCGATGTGCGATGGCTAGTCTTGCTCAGTATTGTGATTTTGATTATTCGAAAAACTCGAAGAATAGGGCTTGTGATGCTTTTGAGCCTGGTTGCAGGCACAATTGGCGCAGGCTATCTCAAGGGATACGTAATTGACAACCCAAGACCAGAGCTGGAATTTTTGGGAAGTGAGCTGCCATATGAGATAGCGCAGGACACATTCGTTCTTGGCACCAATGGTTCGTTTCCGTCAGGCCATGCAACAAGGGCTGCGGTCGTTACATTGTTGGCAGGCTATGCATTATCTAATCGGTTCCCAAGAGGTCGGTACCTAATCTGGATATTTCCGGTATTAGAGTCGTTGAGCCGGGTCTATGTATTGCAACACTATCCAATGGATGTAATTGGCGGAACAATCTTTGGCACAACACTTGCTGCCATTATAGGCAACAAGCTGAAACTCTACAAAATCTTTGATAAATCAAAGGCCTAACTCGTCAAAGATCTTGCCGCTAATTAGCACGATTGCATAATTTTTCTCATCATGGTGGTATGTCCAGTATCGAAGGTTGCGTTCCATGTTGTTTTTGCGCAACATATAGTTAATTTCAGTAGTTATGGTAAATCCAATTCTTTTTGCAAGTTTTTCCTGTTTTGGCATCAGTACCTTGAATCCACCTTTTTGCGCATCAAATCCCAAATTGACCATTTCTAGCGCAGTTTCCGATGCTGCCTTTTCGTCCTGTACGTTGTAGGTCTTGATAATTGGAATTTGTGATGGATGAAACTCCATGTTTTGACGTATATTGGGATCAATTTAACTAAAACTGCTCGTTACCGCTACCAAAAAACTTACACCAGTGTTAAATTTCTTAACTCACAAGTCAAATACTGAAAATAGTCAAAGCTTATGCGTATCGTTTTAGGAGTTTTTGGTGTTGGCAACGTTAGCAAAACTAGCTGAGAAGCTAAAACAGCAAAAGATGGAAGCCTCAAAAATTAGGAGGCAAAACGAGCGTGCCCTAAAGGATGCAAAGGCCCTTGGAAGGCGTTCTTCTTCAGTACTAAAAAGACTAGAAAAACACCTAGAGCACGACAAGGAGCAGCTAACTGACATTAACATGGAGTTTAACCAGATTTTAGCAAGAAAGGAAAGCTTGGAGAGACTAGCAAAGTCAGCCCAAGAGCGACTCGTAAAAGAAAATGAGGCAAAGGATCAGGCAGAAATTGATCTTGCAAATGCCGACTCTTATGAGGCAAAATCAAATGCTCAATACCGACTGGATGTGGCGACAGAAAAAATTCAGGAACTGGAATCCGAACTACAAATCAGAGAAAAAGCAGTCCAAAAGGTTGAAAAAGAAATTATTGATTACAAAAAATCCCAATCCACTACAACCCAGAAAATCCACAAGGAAACAAAATCAAAACCAGTACTAGTGACCCAGCTAAAGGAAAGCAAGATTGATTCTGAAAAATTCCAGAAAAAGCTAGAGACTGCAGAAAAACGAGAGAAAAATGCAGCAAAGGCACTTGCCAAAGTTAGTGCCAAGCTAGAGGAAATGATGGCCAAAAAAAGAAAGGCAGCGGCCAAAAAAGCAGCGGCAAAAAGAAAAGCATCTGCCAAGAAAAAATCAACCAAGAGAAAAAAGGCCGCAAAAAAGAGCAAAAAGAAAAGCCGACGATAAGCTCATTATAACACAAAATTTCTGATCATTCATGCAAAAGCGCGGAATCTATGTTACACTTGGGGGCGTAGGCCTAGTCATTATATCATTCGCAATAGCAATGTCGCTTATCTCCAATACCGGCTTTCCAGATTCCGAGTTTGCACTATTTGAAATAATGGAAGGAATGTTCGATGAGGTCTCAGACAGGACCCAAATCGAACCTGGACAAACAAGCGCATTCTCATTCGATGCAAGCTCTGATGTTGATTCCGTGTTCTGGGGCATACAGATAATGGACTATCAAAGCAGCGATTCTGTCTCGATATCGATATCAAATATTTACGGAGAAGATTTTGGTACATTTGCATCAGACCAGCCAGCACTATTTGAGACAATGAAAATTGCACAGCCCGACATTTACAACTTTAATGTCAAAAACACAGGAGAGCGCCCAATCAACATAATGATGATGTTTACAAAAAACCCAGAGACATCAGAAAAGTTCTCTGATCCAAATTCCCCCCTTGCAAAAACACTGGTGCCATTGGCAATGTCTGGGATTTTTCTTTTAATTGGAATTTTAGTAATAATAATTGGCGTTGTAATTATAATAATTGATTATAGGAAAAAACAAAATTCTAGGTTTATCTAGTATTCTTTGACGATTAGCTCGCCGTATTTGCCTTTGCCAAGCGATACTTCGTTTTTGAAGGTGTTTGTGTAGCCGTTTTTGATCATGATTTTGGATCCATTCTTTACCTTTTTGATGTCCTCGCCCCAAAGTGCGATTTTAATCTCACCTGCTTCGTCAACCAAAAATGCATTGCACACCTCGGTTGTTCCACCAACCTTGAGATTGACTGATCGTGGTTCTTCCATTCTCTCTACGGTTCCTTCAATGTCGATTTTGTTTCGCATGTTTTTTGCTTGTTCTGTGGTTACCACGAACTCAATTCAAAATAGTTCCATAATTAAGTTTCTAAAAAATAATTTTGCTCACTTAAAATCATGCAAAAAACTGCTATTATCAGCTAGAGCAGTTATATACTCTGATTTGAAAAATGCTCTTGCAGAGGTATCGAAGCCCGGCCAACCGAGAGGGACTCAAGATCAAAATAAGATATCCCTTCCTTTAGGGGTTCGTGGGTTCAAATCCCACCCTCTGCACCTTATACTTCTAAAATCTCAGCAGAGGTTGTTTTGTGGCCTGACAAGTCCCGGTGGATTTGCGCAGACATTTCATCCCGGAAAATTAGGTTACACCTATAACACTTCCAAGCCCGGGCGCTCATGGGTTAATATGCACTGCTTAAAATTTAAATATATTGGACCATTCGTCCACAAATTTGCAAATTCCGATCCAAATCACAAATTATTACATTAATTGTACCAAATAGTGCAATTTTGCACTCATGAGGCGCAAACCAATTTAGTATAGGCACAAAAAATCACATAATGGAAGAAATTTTCTCCATTTTTTACCAACTCTGGTACTTTGGGATCTTTCTTTTGATGTTCATTCTAAATACGGCGCCAATTCTAATGCCGCCGACATGGATTGTTCTTGTTTCTTTTAGGGCGCTAGACCAAACACTACACCCACTAGCACTAGCTATCGTTGGCGCAAGTGGTGCGGCCCTTGGTAGGTTTGTTCTTCTTAGGGTGAGCAGCTATTTTAGCAAATTTCTAAGCAGTGAGCGCAAGTCCAGCCTTGATAAAATCCAAAACTATCTCCAATCAAAGAAACTGGGATATTTTGGCACATCATTTGTCTTTGCGGCAACGCCACTTCCTGACAATATCTTGTTTATCACGTATGGCCTAATGAGGGCAAAGAGTATCCAGATTTACTGTGGGTATTGGCTAGGAAGATTTTTGGCGTATTATGTGATGTTGTCTGTAAGTGATGTGGTGTTAACTCCGTTTCTGCAAATATTCGAGGAGCGATACATAGGCGTGTTGGTGGTGGACGTGGCAAGCATTTGTATGATGATTTTGTTTGCATCTGTGAACTGGAATCTTTTGATATCAGAAAAGAAAATACACTTTGTCAAGCCAAGGTTTTGGAAGCTATAGTCTTTTTGCCATGATAATGTCATCCTTGTATTTTTTGTTATGATATACTCCATTTGGAATTCTGCCGATTTCAGAGAATCCAATTTCCTCATAGAGGTTTTTTGCTATATTGTTGGAATCAAATACATAGAGTTTTACCAATTCGATATCTAGTTTTTTCTTTGCCTCTTGAATGGTCTCTTTGATGAGATTGGTACCTATTCCAACTCCTCTTACATTTTTTGCCAGGCCTATTCCTAATGTTCCAACATGTCTTGATACATCGTATGGATCTCTGGTTATCTCGCAGCTGCCAACTATTTTGCCATCGATTTGGGTAATCAGCATGACTTTTTTTTGCCTTGATTGACTTTATTGCATCTTTCAGCCCAGGCCTTTTCTTGTTGTAGGGCCACCTGAGTGGTTTTGGCAATGTCTGTTTTCTCTTTTACCAGCGAATTTATCAGATTTTTCAGGCCTGAAGCATCAGAGATTTTCGGATAGCGAAAAATCACCGTTTTGTCCAGCACTTGGAATTTTTTTTTGGGAACACTAATTTTGCTTGTAATGTGCTTGACAAAAAGCTATTTGTACGATTATTTTGCAAATTTTACAATGAAGTCACTCAAGTCACTACAAGAAGAAGTACAAAGGAAAATCCAAAACGATCCTGCACATGACTATTCCCATATAATGCGGGTGTACAAAAACGCCCAAGTTTTGTTAAAAAAAGAAAAGGCAAATCCACGGCTTGTTCTAGCATCAGTTTTGTTACACGATATAGTACAATTTCCAAAATCTGATCCTCGTTCCAAGACTGCATCTGCAAAAAGCGCAGCGATTGCATCTAAAATTCTATCAAAGCACGGCTTTGCAGACCAAGACATTACCATAATCTGCAATGCTATACGCGACCACAGTTATTCCAAAGGAATCACACCACCGACACTAGAGGGCAAAATCCTCCAAGATGCCGACAGGCTAGATGCATTGGGTGCAATTGGAATTGCTAGGACCTTTTCCGTTGGGGGATCTGAGAAAAGGCCATTATACCACAACTATGATCCTTTCTGCCGTACCAGACCACCAGATGATCACTCTTGGACTGTGGACCATTTCTACAAAAAATTATTGCTATTAGAAAAGAAAATGAACACAAAGGCAGGAAAAGCACTTGCCAAAAAAAGAACCAAACTTATGAAAAAATTCCTAGCAGATCTTAGAGAAGAAATCTAACCATAGTCGATATATCGCTTGTATCGCTTTTCAATTTCTGGATTTTTTCCTTGGATTATCTTTTCTGCCTCTTCCTTGTAGCGTCTTTTCATGTAGGATATAATGCCTGCAAACTTTTCCTCTGCTGGATATGATTGTGCTAATCCCTCAATCATGCCAAAAAACTCGGCAGTCTTACTTCTAAATTCATCCACGGTGGGCTTTTTAATTCCGTTTAGCCTAAACCACACGCATGCCCAGCTTGCGCCAATTACGTGCGGTATTAGGTCATATGCCCGCTCTATTTCGAATCGCTCGTCGTTTCTCATTTGTTCAGATGAGCTGCCATCTTTTTGGCAAAATAGGTAACTATCATGTCTGCTCCCGCCCGCTTGATAGAATACAAAATCTCTGACATGATGTCTGTCTCATTTATCCAGCCCAGTTGTGCCGCCCCCTTGACTAGAGCATATTCGCCAGAAACAGAATAGGCGGCAACAGGAATGTTATGCGTCCTTTTTGTCTCTGCAATCAAGTCCAGATACGATAATGCCGGCTTTACCATGACGATATCAACTCCTTCTGCAATGTCCAACTCTATTTCTCGCATTGCCTCGCGTGGATTTGTAAATGGAACCTGGTAGGTCTTTCTGTCACCGAATTGCGGTGCACAGTCGGCTGCATCACGAAATGGATTGTAAAATGAAGAGCGGTGCTTTGCAGAATGCGACATTATTCCAACGTCTGTAAATCCATTTTCATCTAGAATTTGCCTGATTGTCTTTACTTGGCCATCCATCATTGCAGACGGTGACACAATGTCGACTCCTGCCTTTGCTTGTGATAGTGCAATGCTTGCGAGCGTCTTCAGACTTGCATCATTGTCAATATGATTCCCCTTTAGTATGCCGCAATGGCCAGAAGATGTGTACTGGCACAGACAGACATCTGCCATTATAACAATGTCGTCGCCAAAGTTTTTTCGTACCCGTGAAATTGCCTTTTGTATTATGCCGTCGTCGACAAATGCGCCGGTTCCCGTATCGTCCTTGTGCGCAGGAATTCCGAATAACATTATTGCAGGAATCTTCAAGTCTTTTATTTCTTGGACCTCTTTGGTCACTTCATCTAGCGGTAACCTCACGATGTCTGGCATGGATTTGACAAAGTTTCTCTCCTTGAGGCCTTCCTGAACAAACACGGGACAGATCAAATCATTAGTAGAAAATAATACTTCTTGGACTAGGTTTCGCATCTTTTCGTTTTTGCGCAACCGTCGCAGTCGTCTTGTGGGAAATGATGCGGACATGAAGAAAAATTATTCTCTATACAATATAATTCTAGGTTACTCTTTTTTCTTGTAATCAAAGAGCTTTGTTGCTGCCTTTAGCAAGTCCTCATCTGACTGTTCGGAAGCCTTGCGCAAATTATTCATTGGTTCTGAGATGATTCCTTCGACTACTGCCTTGGTCAGGTCTTCTATGATTTTTACCTTGGATGCATCTGTTTCTCCAAGCATTCGCAGAGCCTTTTCCAGCTCCTTTGTGCGGCGAGTATCGATATCCTTGAAGATTTCTTTTACTACTGGTTCTACCTCTAGTCGTCTCATTTGGGCCTCTAGTACCTGAATTTCCTCGCTAATTATTTTTTCTGCACTGTTTTTCTGGTTTGTGCGGTAGCGCATGTTCTTGTCCACCATTTCTGCTATCTGATCTAGATTCATCATCTTGATTCCAGAAATAGTTGCAACCTTTTCATCTACTGTTCTTGGGTTGGACAGATCTAAAATCATCATGCCTTCTTTTTGCTTCATTGCCTCTTTGATTCTATTAAATGTGACCAGAAAATACGGCGCAACCGTTGCCACAAATAACACATCATAGTTGGAAAATCCCTTCATTATCTCCTCAAAGCTTATTGGCTTTCCGCCAACTGTCTCTGCAAATGCCTGGGATCTCTCCATGGTTCGACTAGTGACATAAAACGGATAGCCTCGCTTTTCAAGCGATTTTGCAACTAATGTTGCCGCCTCACCTGTTCCAATTAGTAGAATCTTCTTTGATTTTAGATCATCAATGTTTTCTTCAGCCAGCTTGACTGCCATGGAGCCAACTGAAATTGTCCCCTTGTTTATTCCAGTAGCGTTGCGGACGCGAGTGCCAATCTTTACTGCCTTGTCAAATAAAGTATTGAGATATTCACCGGACATTTTGCGCTCTTTGGCGTCAATTATTGCATCGCGAATCTGGCCCAAGATTTGTTCTTCACCTACTACCATGGAGTCAAGACCCGATGTCAGCCTTAGCAAGTGCTCGCACACTGTTGCATTATCTGAAATTTCGAAATTTTCCTTGAACGCTATTTCTTCTAGGCCTGCCAATGACGCCCATGTTTTCTTTATCTTTGCAATGTCTGGCTTGTCTGTAGAGCCAAAGATCTCTACCCTATTGCATGTCTGCAATATGACTAGTTCTTTTAGGCCAGAGTGTTTTTTGAATAACTCGTACGCAGAATCCAAGTCCTTGAATGTGAATTTTTCCAAAATATGTATTGGGGAGTTTCTAAATGTTACACGGGCATTGATAATGTTGCTCATTTCCACTCGCTCAGTATCCTCATTACTTCTTTCTGTGCAGTTGGGAAATTATCGTCTTTTAATAACTCTTTGATCCGCTTGTTGTTGAGAATGTGGTAGAGGAATTTTTTTCTCTCTAGTACTGTTGAGATCTTGGATTTTGCTGCATCCCTAGCTATCTTTTGAAGCTTGATTTGGTAAATGTCTTCCTTGTTGATTATATCGTTGAATAGTTTTTCCGCCTTTAGTTTTAGCTTGCGCGCCATTGCAGGCGATCGTCCACCAGTAGATATTGCAACCTGAATGGTATCTTGTATGTTTATGACTGAAGGATGTGCAAAGTCTGAAAACTCGGGATCGTCAGCTGCATATGCATAGCATCGCTTTTGCTTTGCCTTTAGCACAATTTTTCTATTTAGTTCTTTATCGTCAGTTGCAGCCATTACTAAAATCGGGTCATGCTCTGATAGGAAATTCACATTGTCTATCTTCATTTTCTTGAATTGGATTTTGCCCTGCTTTGCAAGGCTTGTGATTTGCGTATTTGCGGAATCCGATATTACTAGAATCTGGCAGTCTTGTGTTAGCAGAGAATTTACTTTTTTAAGGCCTTCACCGCCTGCACCTACAACAATTACTTGCTTGCCCTTGAGGTTTAGGTCAACAATCACGATCAGGGCAGATTCAAAATTGTATTTATAGGATTGTGAAAATCTCGCTACGTTTTTAATTCAAAGTGCGACTCTACGGTATAATGGATGC
>CAYYBJ010000005.1:0-43253 GCA_964470325.1 uncultured Candidatus Nitrosotenuis sp.
CAAGAAGCTGATTCAAACCCTTTCTGATCAATTCCGATCGAAAAAGATTTTCTTTCCAAAACCAAAGCATGCAAAGAAATGTCAGAAGATAACAATCAGCCAGCATACAGCGGCACTCTGCAAACCGGCGCCAAAAATCCAAAGATGAGAAAAAAGATTGGCAGCATTGTGCTATGGCAGAACCAGTCCTCAAACCCAAAGGCGCCGGTTTTGTGCGGCAGAATTCAGACCAACTATGGGTCGTCGCTTGTGGCACTGTGGAAGTTTGTGCCAAGACAAAAGGAGCAAGCTGGGTCTTCAAGTGAGTGATGACATACCGGAATTATACAAGACGGAAAAAACACCTGCCCAGCTAAAGATAATCTACCAGAAATGGGAGATTCCGAGCCTAGGCTTTTATTGGCTGATTGCAGAGCTGGACAAAAAGAACAACCTTGCGTACGGATATGCCAACCTCAATGATGACCTGTTTGCGGAATGGGGTTTTGACAACCTGAGAATCTTGAAGCCCTTTGGGCCCAGCAGATCAGAATTCTGCATATTGTCCCTGTGAATTTTCTTTTTTTCATGGCCCTAGCACATCAAACAATCCCTGGTTACACAATGAATTTTTGGAGAAAAATACAGTCTAATCACCAATAATTGCATCCCAAGTCTTAAGTAGCAAATCCAAAAACAATTCCTAGAATTGACTCTTGTAGGATTAATTGTTGCCTTGGCCGTCTTATCGGCAGTTCCTGCCGCATTTGGAGCCTATGTTGAGCCAACCACCCAAGAGCAAGCCCTCTATGACAAATTAAAGTCAGAATTTGAAAAATTATCCATTCCAAAAAAAGACGTTACAGATACCATAAACTCGTTCTCATCGCCAGTTACGTATCATTTTCCATGCGACCAAGGGCAAACATACCAGTCAGTCAATGCTACTGTACAGACAAGATTAGCCAAGTTTGACTCTTCTATTGCCCACCAGGGTGGAGCAATCACTGGCGGAATCTATGTCTGGAAATGCTCCATTACAGTATCAAATGGAAAGATGATCATTAACTGCAACAATGAACTAATGATAAATGCAGCTGCTCTTGCGGCAAGCACAGAAAAAGACCCAGAAATAAAGCAGATGGAGGACCTAGTCGTGTATTATCACGAATTATTGCACGGCCAGCTAATGATTGACGCAATCAAGTCATCCTCTTCCTGGCAAGACTATACCTGCAACACACCAATCCAGCAAGACTTGGATTATTCATACACAGATGCAAACCACCAAGTCATCACGCCACTACAAACAGAATTTGCAAAGAGGCTGATCGAAGACAAGGGAGGATATTTCGAAGTACAAGAGATAACTCCCGACCAGACAAGTGCAGGTGCCTTCTCAAAGCTGGTCGGCTCATTATATGACTATCCACAATACGTAAAATCTGGCATAAACATTTCCGCAAGGTCATACAATATAGCAGACATTCAGATACAATCACAAAAAAATGACATTTACATCTCCGGTACGCTAAATGACAAGACCAGATCCGGCATAGTTTGGATCTATGTCTTTGGAAAAGAAGGTGCACAAGCCAACCTAACACCAAAGCCAACCACAACAAAGCCAATCATACAAATCTCAATTCCAGACTGGGTAAAGGACTTGGGAAAATGGTGGGCAGAGGGCACAATCTCTGATGTAGAATTCGTGGGCGGAATCAAGTACATGATAGAAAAGAACCTGATCACAATCCCACAAACCACACAAGGCCAATCTAATTCGCAGACCATCCCCTATTGGGTCAAAAAGAATGCCGAGTGGTGGGCAGAGGGCACAATCTCTGATACAGAATTTGTCTCTGGTCTGCAGTACCTAATCCAGCACGGAATAATGCAAGTCAAAATTATCGCACCAGAAGAGGACACCTCAACTATATCATCAGCAGTGCCAGACCAAGAACCAGTACAAAAGGGGGGAACAATCCAGGTCAGCAGACCAACATTCACAAAACAGTCATACCAAACCACACTGGCAACGATCTCTGGTAAAATAGATGACTTCAAGACAGGAACCTATGTCATACTTACCATAGTAAAGCCAGATGGCCAGTCCTACGACATAAAGGGAATTCTAACCAACAAGGGCATGTTCACCATACCAATGATGATTGATTCCAACTGGCAAAGTGGAGAATATGTCGTATCTGCAAGGTATAATGGTGTGATGATTGGCGCAGCTAAATTTTTGGTACAATAGATAATTAATGCATTTTGAGGTTGGAGCACAAACCATGGGTCAGGCTTTCAAAACCAAATGTGAATGAATTGGAGGTATCGTTTGGAGTTGAGCACATACTAGGATCCCCAACATCTTGGTTTGTGTCCGTGATTTCTATCAAGTGATAATATTAGTGCATAATTGTGGGTTTGCGGCATGCCTTAATTCCAAATCATTATTATGATATGATAATTTGATAACTGTCTATCACATATGTAATGCCTAACTGACTTTGATATGCAGTGGAATTTGTAACTACAATAAGTTATTTTTCCTAAATTAATAGCATCAGCGTACATTTACGCCCTGAATTCAAGAAAACACGTTCTGCAGGTAATCAGACAAAAACAAGGGCGAATAAGCACTTCAGTTCATAAAAAACGGCCTAGCGAGCTTCGCGTGTATTTTACACACGAAGACCCAGTCAAAATTATATCAAAAATGAAAAAGGCTAGTTTTGATCAAAATTACGTAAATACCAGTTTTGGTATTTGATGCCAAAATAGAATAATCATAACACAATAATTTCCTCATTGATTAGGCGACATACCATAGTACTAGATGAAGATGTGGAAAAAAAACTGCGATACATGCAAGCAGATCTGATTAAAAAGACAGGAAAATCGGTAAGCTTTTCCGCGGTCATAAATAACACACTAAAAAAACCCCTAAAATGATTTCGGGATAGGACGTGTGGTCGTTGGGGCTCCGGTTGGGACTTCCCAGTCCACAGTCTGATTTTATCTCTGAATTTTTTGATATTAAAGAGGAACGTAGAATTCATCAGTGCCTGGGTAAATATCTAAAGATCTATCTGGGGATTTTTTAGAAAACAAAAAATGAAAAAATAGGATTTACATGTCCATTCCTGGCATTCCACCCATTCCGGGCGCAGGATTTGGAGCATGACTTGAGGATTTTGATGCCGCAATGACATCGTCGATTCGCAAAATCATGCATGCGGCTTCTGTTGCCGCATTTACTACTTGTTCCTTTACTGCAAGTGGCTCTATGATGTTTTGCGACTCTAGATCAGCTACTTTAGCATTGACTACGTCAATTCCAAATGTCGCCTTTCCTGCTGTTGCCTTTGACCTAAGCTGGACCTGAGTATCTAATGGGTCCATTCCGGCATTTTCTGCCAGGACCAAAGGTATGGTCTCTAGGCCTTCTGCGAATTTTTGCGCTGCTAACTGCGGGCGTCCCTCTAGCGAGTTTGCCCATTCGTGTAGTTTTGATGCGACTCGAGCTTCTGGCGCGCCTCCTCCGACTAGAATGACTGGGTATTCCACCACATCTTTGACTGCCATCAATGCGTCATGGATTGAGCGTTCCACTTCATCGACTACTCTCTGCGAGCCACCTCTGGCAAGAATGGATACTGCCTTGGGGTTTTTGCAGCCCTCGATGAAGACCCATCTGTCGGATTCAACCTGTCGCTCCTCTACTAGTTTTGCAGAACCTAGGTCTTTTTCTGTCAGCTCGTTTATGTTTGTGACAATTCTTGCGCCAGTTGCTTTTGCAAGTTTTGTTAAGTCGCTTTCCTTGATTCTTCGTACACCAAGGATGTTTGCCTTTGCAAGATAGTACTGTGCCATGTCATCAATTCCCTTTTGACACAAGACAATGTTTGCGCCGGATGCGACTATTTTATCTACGAGCTTTTTGAGCATCCTGTTTTCCTCGTCGATGTATACCTGCATTTGATCAGGGGAGTTGATGTTTATTTTTGCATCAAACTCTGTCTTTTCTATTTCAAGTGGGGCATTGAGCAATGCGATTTTTGCATTCTCTACTTTTTTTGGCATTCCTCCGTGGACCACTTCCTTGTCCAGCACAATCCCTTGGATGAGTTGTGTGTTCCTAATTGAGGAGCTGCCCTTTTTTTCGAGTTTGACATTGTCTATATCAACTTTGTATTTCTCGCCTGACTTTTCCGCCACCGAGAGGACAGCATCCACTATGATGTCTGCAAGCTCATCCGCATTTGATGATACAAGCTTGGACGAAAGTGTGGTGACTGCCACCTTTTTGAGCAGCTTCTTGTCCAGCGGATCGACTTTGATGCCTATCTGCTTTAGTTCTGCAATTGCTTTTTCAGATGCTTTTTTGAAGCCATCTACTACAACTGTTGGATGAACATTTTTGCCAATAAGCTCTTCTGCCTTTTCCAGTAGAGCTCCTGCCAAGACCACAGTTGATGTGGTCCCATCGCCAACCTCGGTGTCCGTTGCCTTGCTTATCTCAACCATCATCTTGGCTGCCGGGTGTTGCACGTCTATTTCCTTGAGGATGGTTGCACCGTCGTTTGTGATGGTAACGTCTCCTAGTGTGTCTACTAGCATCTTGTCCATTCCTCGTGGACCAAGGCTAGTTCGCACCAACTCACCAATCAGTTTTGCAGCGCTTATGTTGTTTTTCTGGGCATCATTACCCTTTGTTTGAGTAGTTCCTTCCTTGAGAAGGACTATCTGTGGTGTTGTCATAAAATCACCTTTCTAGTCATTAATTAAATTAATTTATAAATCTTTGTAAGAAAAAACTGAATATGTAATTTAATCATTCAAGACAAAGAAAAATTAAAATAATGTCATATCTGTTACATAGACCAAGCGATCAAATATGTGGTTTGATAACCAATTCGACCAAATGTTTCGAAGTCTGTCAGACCGATTTTTTACCATGGACGACGGCTTTGAACAAAGATATGCAAAACCGTACTTCGGTTACACACTAACTGTCGGAAATGATGGCAGTCCAATTGTCAAGCAGTATGGTACCCAGATACCAGGCCTGACAGCATCCGATGTAAGGGAGCCGTTTGTCGACGAGGTAGTTGACAATAACAACAACACGCTAAAGCTAATTGCAGAAATGCCAGGTGTTGAGAAAAAAGACATCAAGGTAACAATAGAGTCCAAGTACGCAAAGATCAGTGCAGAACATGGAGACAGAAAGTACCAGGCCCAAGTCCCCCTCAAGTACAAAATAGATGAAAATTCCACAAAAGCAACATATGCAAACGGAATCCTTGAAGTCACATTCCGCCTGGCAGAAGAAAAACCAAAAGGCAAAACAGTCATCATAGAGTGAGAAAAAATGATCGAGCCAACAAAACTACCACAAGAGCTGGCCTCCAAAATCCAACAAAGTATAAGGTGGCTGCAAAATGCGGGAAGAAAGTTGTAGAAAATGTGGCGGAGAATTATTGACGTCAAACTGCAGGACGTGCAAATTCTCAACTGAGAGGATTTGCAAATGCTGCAAAAATATCATCCATTACATCTATCACTATTGCACATACAACATAGCTTCAATGCCAATGCAAGTGTGGTAAATGCATAATGCTCCCCCTATCTCCCACTATGCACTTGCCTACTTTTTGTTTAGGTGATTTGTCTTGAGTACAAGAGACTGGACTCGGGTTACAGTGGCAATGAACATTGATCTAAACCGACGACTCAAGGAAAGGCAATATCAAATGATGAGAGAGCACAACCACATCAGCTTTTCAGGACTCGTAAACCAGATTCTGGAGGAAGGCCTCAGGCATACGGTCTAGCGTCAGCTCATCGAATCTGGCGCATCTTGTCATCTTTTATGATCTTTGCTTTTTGTATTGTATCATGTGTAGCGCCAAAAATCTTCCATGAGGAACTCAAGTCAAACTAGTATGATTTCCTGGATTAAATCCTTGAATGGTATATTCTGACCAGTTATGGTATGAAGTGATTTTGCCTTTTTATCGAAGGCCAGAGTCCACCATCAATGCAATAAACAACACTGCAAGATACGGACTGGAGAACTTGAATAAAACCCATGATGATTTCTCCGATGGTTTTGCAATTACCCAGAACGATAACACCAACATCAAGACACCTGATGCTATTGCAGTGTATAGATAGATCTCTGTCATGACTGGTTTGCCTTCATGAGTCAAAAAGAACGGAACTATACTAAATAGCACCATCACTAATGTAGATATGGCAATCACCCTTGCAGATGTTTTCTCTGATTGAACGGCAGTAAGCATTGGCACGTTTACCTTGTTGTAATCTTCCTTGAAATGCAGAGTCAGAGCCCAGATGTGCATTGGAATCCAAATGAAAACAAGACCCGCCATTACCATTCCCAAATCCCACAAACCCTGTAGTGTGACTGCAGCGTGACCAATCAATGGAGGCGCCCCTCCGCAAAGGCCTCCAAGTATGATATTGCTTCGACTTCTTCTCTTTAGCACATGAGAATATACTGCCACATTGTTTACTAGGCCAAACGCCATGAAAATTCCAGCCCAGATTCCATTCCAAAATCCAGCAGTGTACGATATTGCAAATGCACATGCAAGTGAAATGCCCGCTAGTACCAACCCAAAGTCCCGAGCTTTCTCAGGAGGTGAAATTCTACCAGACGGAATTGGACGATTTTTAGTTCTCTCCATTATTGCGTCAATGTCCCTGTCATGATAGTTAGTTAAAGTGTTGGCAGCTGCCGAACCAGCAGCCACCCCAAAGATCATTAACACCCAAGTTGCAGGCGATACTTCTGCATCATACACATTTGATGCCGTAATCGTTGCCCCAAATGCGGTGAATACCAAGAGGTACCAAATTTTGGGCTTGGTCAGCTCATAATATGTCGCGATTTTGCCTTTTGCCTGTGTCCTTTGCATCTATTTCCCTGTTTCCTGTATTGTATAATTCAAAATTAAATGTAACATGGTGTATCATGTCGAATGGTTATACGGCATTGTCTTGGTCCTGCGCTTCATTTCGATAAATGACTCTGATGCCAAAACCCCCTCGATTCTACCCACTCCTTCTGATATGAGCTTGTGCATTTCTGCTAGGTTTTGCGCATACATTGTTACTATGATGTCAAATCTGCCTGTTACCTCGGATATTTCACGTACTCCCTTTATTTTGAATAATTCATCAATTATGCCGTCACGGAATTTAGAGTCCATGTTTATTCCAGTTAATGCTTTAACCCCATATCCAAGCTCCTTGTCATTTACTATTATGGTGAATCGCTCGATTAGCTTTTTCTTGGTGAGTCTTTTGATTCTGGAATATACAACAGATGGATTTACCTTGATCTTCTCTGATAGTCTTGGAATAGAAATGGATGCATCATCTGATAATTCCGAGAGTATGGTCAAGTCTAGATCATCAATCTTTGCCGTCTAAAACACCTGCTCGACAAATTCCTTACCTGTTTTATAAGTTGTGAAGAGAAATTTGCAAAAATTTTCTAGATTTTTCCTTTTTTGTATAGCATTTCTGCCAACAAAACTGCGCCCTTGGCAGAACCCATTTTCTTGTTGTGTGAGAACAGGACGTACTTTAGTCCGTTATCAAAGATTTGGTCTTCTTCGAGTCTTCCCATGGACGTGGTCATGCCGTCGTTTAGCTGTCTGTCAATTCTTGGTTGCGGTCGTGTTGGGTCTTGGTGCACTACTAGGTAATCCTTTGGTGCAGAAGGCAATCCAGTTACGCTGATGCGATTTGAAAACTCCTCAATGGAATGTTTTACGTCTTCTGCCTTGGCAGGCTTGGAAGTCTCTACAAATACAGATTCAGTGTGGCCGTCAATTACTGGAACTCTGGTACATGTGCAGCTTACCTTGATGTTCGCTGGTTCTATTTTGCCGTCCTTTAGCTTTCCTAGTATTTTGGCAGTCTCTACTCGAACCTTGTTTTCTTCTTTAGGAATGTATGGAATCAGATTATCGGTAACGTCAAGTGCAGATACTCCAGGCGATCGTCCAGCACCAGAGATTGCCTGCATGGATGTCATAATTACTCGCTTTGCACCATAATTTTCGTATAGTGGTTTCATGGTAATAGCTAAACCAGTTGTGGTGCAGTTTGGTAATGGCAAAACATAGCCCTTCCAGTTTCTGTTCTTTTTCTGCTGCTCTATCAATTCAACATGATCGTCATTAATTCCCGGAATTAAAATTGGCACATCCTCTTCATACCTGTATGCAGATGATGTAGATACTACTGGAACGTCCTTGGCAAATTTAGTTTCAATGTCTCGTGCTGCATCAGATTCTACTGCAGAAAAGACCAAGTCAAGCTCTGATGTCTTGACATCATCAATAGCTACCACTGACATGTCGCGTGCATATTTTGGAACATCCCCGCCTACTTGCCACTTTATTATTCCAGAGTTTGGGTCTCGGATCGCATCAATGTACTTTTTGCCTGCAGATCTCTCCGATGCCGCAAGCTGTGTTACCTCAAACCAGGGGTGATTCTCTAGCGATACTAGGAATTCCTGTCCTACGGCGCCTGTTGCACCCAATATTGCTACGCGTTTCCTCATCAAGGAAAATTTTTATGTGCTCAATTAATAATTCTTAGCCCTAAGACCGCAACAACTAAACCCATCATAACCGGGCTTAATTCGTGAAGTTTGCAAAAAACATCCGATCCCACAGCGTGGTTTCACACGGAGGACCGTATTCCGTATCTGGGATTGATTCTAGAATTGTAGATTTTAGCTCCAATGTAAACCCGCTTGGGTTTCCAGCCAGAGTCAAAAAGGCAATCGATTATTCCAAAATCTCGACATATCCGGATCATCACTCCACCAAGCTAAAGCAAGCCCTCTCAAAATATCTTGGAGTGTCAACTACAAACATCGCAATAGGAAATGGAGCAACCGAGATAATCTATGACTTTTGCCGTGCTGTCTCAAAATATAAGGTCTTGATAATGTCGCCAACCTTTGGCGAGTATGAGGCGGCATCGCGTCTTTGCGGCTCAAGGCCGGAATTCTTTGCAACCCTGAACCTAGAGTCTGATCTGGAGCGATTCATACAAAAAATCCCAAAAAATGGATTGATCTTTGTTTGTAATCCAAACAATCCAACAGGTGAGCTTGTACCAAAACAATCAATGGAAAAAATAATCATAGCGGCAAAAACAAAGTCGACCCTAGTTTTTGTTGACGAGTGCTTCATCGAGCTTATACAAAATCCAAATCAGTCTGTAATTGGTATGATGCCAAAATACCAAAACCTCTTTGTTCTGCGTTCTTTGACCAAGTCATTTGGCCTTGCAGGCCTACGTCTAGGTTATGGTGTGGGAAACAAAAATCTCATCGCAATTCTAAACAAAATCAAAGTTCCTTGGAGCGTAAATGGCCTTGCGCACCAGGCAGGCCTGGCAGCACTGTCAGACAAGACCTTTCTTGCCAAGACTCGAAGGTTGATCAAAACAGAATCAAAATTTCTCATAAATTCAATATCAAATATTGATGGATTTTCCTGCCTTGACTCTGCAACAAATTTTATCCTAATTAAAACAAAACAGCCGGCCAAGCTAGTGCAAAAAAAATTATTGCACAAAAATATTTTAGTGCGCGACTGTAGCAATTTTCTCAATCTTGGCACTCATTACATCAGAATAGCAGTCAAGACCCACAAGGAAAACCAAAAGCTAGTATCTGCTCTGGAGGCAATACAATGACCAAAACAATAATGATTCAGGGGACCTCGTCTGGTGCAGGAAAAACCACACTGGTTTCTGCCTTGTGCAGAATCTTTTCAAATCTTGGCTATTGCGTTGCCCCTTTCAAGTCGCAAAACATGTCAAATTACTCTTACAAGGATAAATTTGAGATATCGCAGGCACAGGCAATCCAGGCAATTGCTGCACGCGCAGAAATCTCGCCCCACATGAACCCAATTTTGCTCAAGCCCCTTGGCAACTATGTTAGCAATGTCATAATTCAGGGAAAACAATTCAAGAAAATGTCTGCTCAAACCTATTACAAAAAATTCGCATTGGGTCGCGGCATCAAAATTGCAATGGATTCTTTTTCCTATCTAAAATCAAAATACGATCTAATTATTCTAGAGGGCGCAGGCTCTCCTGCCGAGATAAATCTGCAAAAATACGATATTGCAAACATGAAGATTGCGCATCTGACCAATTCTCCAGTGATTTTGGTCTCTGATATCGAAAAGGGGGGAACCTTTGCAAGCCTGGTTGGTACCATGTCGCTTTTGCCAAAATCCGACCAAAAGCTGATCCGGGGCTTTGTCATAAACAAGTTCCGAGGAAACAAAAAGCTACTAGAGCCTGGGTTTAGAAGACTAAAACAAATAACATCTAAATCTGTTCTAGGCGTAATGCCTCTAGTTGACCTAGAGTTGCCAAACGAAGACTCGCTAGATAACAAAATTCACCTGTTTAAAAAACAAAACCAAAAGAAACTAGATGCCCAAATTGAAAAGATAGCAAAAATAACAAAACAAAATCTCAACATCAAATCAATAGAGAGGATGATACAATGATCCCAATAATGGTCGCAGTTGGCGCTATACTACTAGACCTTGCATTTGGCGACCCAAGATCAAAGTATCACCCAACAGCTTGGGTTGGGACATTAATTGCCAAGCTAGTCCCATTTGCAAAATCACAAAATCCAACCACAGAAAAAATTGCCGGACTGGTTGTAACCATATCCATAACAGGACTTGTTGCGGCTTTATTGTTGTCCTTTGAAGTATTTACCGATTTCAACGATGTACTGTCTACCGTTATACTGACAGTGATTGGCTCAATACTGCTCAAGACAACAATTGCCATTCATGGTCTAGAGCAGCACGGAAGACAAGTAATGGAATCAATACAACACAACAACCTAGGCGAAGCCCAAGACAGGCTGGCGATGCTGGTAAAGCGAAGCACAAAACAGCTTGACAAAAATCATGTAGTGTCAGGCGTTTTAGAGACTACCAGTGAGAATATCGTAGACGGAGTGACGGGGCCCCTATTCTATTTTGGCTTGTTTGGACTGCTTGGCGCATTCGTGTACCGCACAATCAACACGTTTGACTCTATGATTGGGTATAAGGACTCGATATTTTCCAATGTAGGTTGGTTTGCGGCAAATTGCGACAAGGTCCTAAATTACATTCCTGCAAGAATCACAGGATACGTGATGGTTTTGGCTGCACTGTTGATTGGTGCAGACTGGAAAAATGCTTTGCACACAATGAGAACAGACGGCAAAAAAACCTCGAGCCCAAACGCAGGAATACCAATGGCTGCAATGGCAGGAGCACTACAAACAAGATTTGAAAAGATAAATCATTATTCCCTAGGAAACGGCACAACAGAGCTGGACCAAACTCACTTCAAATCCGCAATCTCACTAATGAAGGCAACATGCGTCTTGTTTTGCGGTATCATAACAATCCCGTCAATTGTTTTACTGAGCTATCTAGGTTGGTGGATTCATGTTTAGGCAAGCAGGCTCTGTATTCTCATTTCTGACAATAATTCCTGCAGGAAATTCAGATCTGCAAACCGTTGCAAAACACATGTACCTGTTTCCAGTAATTGGCATTGCAATTGGCTTGTTGCTTGGAGCAGCTGGCTGGGGCATGTCGCTCTTTTTAGAACCATTAGTTGTCGGATTGCTAGTGGCTGCAGGCCTAGTACTGATCACCGGCATACATCACACCGACGGCCTATCAGATTTTGCGGATGGCTTGATGGTTAGAGGATCAAAAGAGAAAAAGCTAGAAGTGATGCGGGACCCAAAGGTCGGTTCTGCGGGTATCATCGCCGTAGTGTTTTATGTGGCAGCTGCAGTAATTGCGCTTTCTTTTATGAAGGGCTTTGAGTTGTTTTACGCAATTCTGATTGGCGAAATCATTGCAAAATTCTGCATGGTGATCTCTGCAAGCATTGGTCCTTCTGCCTGGCAGGGCTCCAATTCTGGTTTTATTGATTCCATGAAGGACAGAAAAAAGCTAATCATTGCAGGTATGATCACAATAGGTGTGATTGCAGCATTTCAGAACAATGCAGGCTTTGTGGCGTTGGGTGCTGCAATAGTTGTTACTTTGATTATTGTGGGCGTTTCTAGGCGTAGTTTTGGCGGAATCTCCGGCGATATCATGGGCGCAATTAACGAATTATCGCGAGTGTCGGCATTTTTGGTATTTGTATCACTATGATTGCGCTTGTGATGGCGGGAGGCAAGGGAGCAAGGATGCAAATTCAGGGAGAAAAGCTACTACTGTATCACAAAAAGCAAGTTGTCTTGCATGTAGTTGACGCCCTGAAAAACTCTAACTGTTTTTCTAAAATACTAGCAGCAACCAGCCCAAACTCACCAAACACAGAAAAACTCCTATCAAAACATGTCAAAATAATACAGACCAAAGGCCAAGGCTATGTCCATGATCTGAATTTTGTATTATCAAAAATGGATGAGCCAGTCTTTGTTGTCTCTGGTGATCTTCCATTGTTGGATCACAGTTTAGTACAAGACCTAGTATCAAAATATGAAAATAAAGACTGGCAAAGCTTTGTTGTGACAAAAAAATTCCTAGAACAGAACAATCTGTCCTTGAAATATTCCACAGACGTAAATGGCACCCAGTGTTTTTACACCGGAGTTTCCATAGTAAACCCAAAAGGATCACATCAGGAGACCTGCACCATATATGACGATAAAAGAATTGCAGTTAATCTGAATACAAAGTCGGATTACGACTTATTCCAGAATTCCTAGTACAGTTCCGTGAATTTTTGCAACAGAGCCAGTTGGTTCTGCTATTGTGTTGCCGCAAGACTTGCATGTAACTGTGGTAGTGACATGTGAGTACA
Source organism: uncultured Candidatus Nitrosotenuis sp. (assembly GCA_964470325.1). GTDB lineage: Archaea > Thermoproteota > Nitrososphaeria > Nitrososphaerales > Nitrosopumilaceae > Nitrosotenuis. The sequence continues at coordinate 12,901 of CAYYBJ010000005.1, forward strand.
GGATGTTTTCTGCACTGCACTCCTTGCACTGGACCTTTTGGAATTTGCTTTTTGGCTTTGGAACCAATACATGTGCTCGCTTTGTCATGCCGTCAACTCCAGTTTTCGTAGTCTGATGCCATGTTTCATTGTTTTCTTTTTACAAGTAGGGCATGTAAAAATCAATGTCTGCTTTTTTGTAGTTTTTGCAGGCTTGGCAAGTTTTGGGAATTTCTGCCCTCCATACCCTTTTTTGTCCTCTTCGTGTCTTCGCTCACCGATTGCAGAGCCTCTTCTCTTTCCTGCCTTGTACAGGGCAACTTTTTGAGCAGTGTGTGTCTTGCATTTAGGACAATACCTGTTCATTTCCTTGGGTACGTTCATAGAGAAAGCCCGCCGAGCTGGTAATTTAAACAATAGCTACTCATTGAACCTATAATAGAGCGTGTTGCAAACTGACTGGCGTGTCTCGTCTTCACACAATGATTGGTTCTCTGAATGCAGTTGCCATGGGAGATAAAAAGGCAGACATTATTCTAAAAAATTGTTCTCTAGTCAATGTCTACACCAAAGAGATCAATGAACAAACCCAGGTTGCCATTATACAAGACAGAATTGCCTATGTTGGGCCAGATGCGACTCATGCCGCAGGGCCAAACACCACAATAATAGATCTAGAAGGAAAATATCTCACACCAGGATTTGCAGACCCTCACGTCCACATTGACCAGTTTGTAATGCCATCAGAGCTTGCAAGGCAATCTCTTTTGTGCGGAACAACCAGTCTTTTTTCAGATCCAATTGATATTGTGAGTGTTTGCGGCTTTGCAGGCCTAAAACAGTTTGTAAAGTCATGTTCTGGTTTGCCAATTAGGATTTTTTCTGTTACTCCCGGAGGAATTCCAGTAGACCCAAAGTTCAGCCACGGAAAAGCACTATCATTATCTGAAGAAAAGGCAACACTCAAGCTAGATGGAATTGTCGGATTGGGTGAGGTCTTTTCCTGGACCAAGGTAACAAGCAGAGACCCAAAAACAATGAAAAAGCTTACGCAGATGCTGGACCACAATTGTCTCATAAACGGCCATACAGCAGGAGCATCAGACAAAAAGCTAAATGCGTACATTTCTTCTGGAATTTTCTCATGCCATGAGCCAATCGACTATACCCAGGTAATGGAGCGACTGCGTCTTGGAATGTGGGTCATGATGAGGGAGGGTTCAATTCGCCGTGATCTAAAAAACATCATACCGCAAATTCTGCAAAACAAGCCATATCTTTCAAGGCTAATGTTTTGCTCAGACGGCCTAGATCCACTAGACATGACACAATATGGCCACATTGATCATTGCGTCAGAGAAGCAATCACACTTGACATGGACAAAATTGATGCCATATCATGCGCATCAAAGACTACATTTGATTATTATAACATGGGCAAAGACCTAGGCGGAATTGCTCCGGGCAAGCTAGCAGACATGCTTGTCTTTGATGATCTGACAAAAAAGCCAAGACGAGTCTTTGTTGGAGGAAAGCTAGTTGCATCAAATGGTACCATAGTGACAAAAATCAGAAAAGATATTCTACCGTCATGGATTACAAAGACAGTCAAGCTAGGCAAATTCTCTGAATTTGATTTTGCAATTCCAAGCAAAAGCCAAACTGTTACTGCAAATCTCATAGAAATGGATACTGAAATCATCACAAAATTATCCACTGCAGAACTTGGTGCAAAGCAAGGAAACGTCCAGACATCCAAGGAACAAGACATCTGGAAGGTTGCAGCATTTGATAGGACATATGGCTCTGGCAAGCGCGCATTAGGATTTTTGAAGAACTTTGGCGCAGACATTGGAGCCTTTGCATCAACTTGGAGCTTTCATGAAAACGATCTCATTGTAATTGGCTCATCAGAAAAAGACATGGCACTAGCTGCAAATCACCTGATAAAATCACAGGGCGGAATGGTCATAGTAAAAGATGGCAAAGTTATCTCGTTTTTGCCCCTCCAAGTTGCTGGAATAATATCAAAAAATTCCTTTGAGGATGTTTTGGCAAGGTTTGTTGACATAAACCAAACTTTGCGTGACAATGGATGCAAATTCCAAAGGCCGCACCTAATGCCGTTGTTTTTGCCGTTTCTTGCCTTGCCCTCTGTTAGAATTCTGCATTCTGGCATAATAGACGTAAAGAAGCGATCTGTAATTCCCCCACTGGCAAACTTTTAAAAAAGGGTTTCAAAGATTTTTTTTCAGTAGCATGGCTTCAATTCAGCAAACACCACAAGGACCAGTTCTGGTACTAAAGGAAAGTGCACTCCAGCAAAAAGGCAGGGACGCACAGAAAAACAACATTATGGCTGCAAAACTAGTAGCCGACCTAGTCAGAACAAGCCTTGGTCCAAGGGGCCTAGACAAGATGCTAGTGGATTCTATTGGCGATGTCACCATTACAAATGATGGTGCTACCATACTCAAAGAAATTGATGTTCAGCACCCAGCAGCAAAAATGATGGTAGAGATCTCAAAAACCATAGACAACGAAGTAGGTGATGGCACAACATCCTCAGTTGTATTTGCAGGATCTTTACTAGAAAAGGCAGAAGAACTGCTTGCAAAAGACGTTCACTCTTCAGTAATAATTGAGGGATATCAAGCAGCACAAGAAAAGGTCATGGAATTATTATCACAAATTGCAAAGAAAATCGAGCCAACCGACGAAGAATCATTATTAAAAATTGCAATGACAAGCATGCAATCAAAATTAATCTCTGAAGATTCAGGCGTTTTAGCAAAACTAGTAGTTGATGCAGTATTGCGTGTAGCCGAAAAGAAGGGCGAAAAATATGTAGTAGATTTGGATAACATCAAAGTAGAGAAAAAGGCAGGCAGCTCCATTCAGGCAACAGAACTAGTCCGAGGAATAGTCCTCGACAAAGAGGTAGTTCACAGCGGAATGCCAACCAAAATCGAAAAGGCAAAGATAGCACTACTAAATGCAGCACTAGAAGTAGAAAAAACAGAAATGAGCGCAGAAATCAGAATTACCGACCCAACACAAATGCAAATGTTCCTAGAAGAAGAAAACAGGATGCTAAAATCAATGGTAGACAAGCTGCAGCGAGTCGGAGCAAATGTCTTGATTTGCCAAAAAGGAATTGACGATATTGCACAACATTACCTGGCAAAATATGGAATTTTATCAGTAAGACGCGTCAAGGAATCTGACATGACAAAATTATCAAAAGCATCAGGTGGTAGAATCACTACAAACCTAGATGACATGACCGATAAGGACCTAGGCCATGCAGACCTAGTACACCAAAAGAAGGTAGAGTCTGACAAGTGGGTCTTTATCGAAGGATGCAAGAATCCAAAATCAGTCACATTATTGATCAGAGGAGGCTCACAGCGAGTAGTAGACGAAGTAGATCGCTCTTTGCATGACTCTCTAATGGTAGTAAAAGACGTAATTGAAAAGCCAGCAATTGTTGCAGGCGGAGGAGCGCCGGAGGCATATTTGGCATCCCAGCTAAAGGAATGGTCAGATAACTTTGAGGGCAGAGAGCAATTAGCAATTAGAAAATATGCAGAAGCACTAGAGGTAATTCCACTAACCATAGCAGAAAATGCAGGAATGGATCCAATTGACACCATGGCAAATCTGCGAGCAAGACAGAGCAACGGCAGAAAGTGGGCAGGAATCAACGCAAAGGAAGGCAGAATTGATGACATGCTTTCTTTGAACATAGTCGAGCCGGTTGCAGTAAAAGAGCAGATTTCCAAGTCTGCAACAGAGGCAGCATGCATGATTTTGCGAATCGACGATGTTATTGCGGTTTCTGGCAAAAAATAAACCCTAAAACCTTATCAATATAGTAGAGTTTTGTGCATAAGATAGGAATTGATCTAGGCGGAACTAAAATTGAAGGAATTCATCTTGATGATTCCCTAAATATTATTCAAAGAAAACGAATCCAAACAAACCAGCAAAACGGTTATTCTAGCATAGTGGACTCCATTGTATCGCTGATCAATGACATTTCAAAAAATACTGATGACTATACCGTTGGAATTTGTACCCCCGGCGCGATCTCAAAAAAGACTGGCCTAATCAAGAACAGCAACACACAATGCCTGGTTGGAATGCCGCTAAAAGAAGACCTAGAAAAACACTTGCACAAACAAATCAAAATGGAAAATGACGCAAATTGTTTTGCAATGGCAGAATCAAAGATGGGTGCAGCAATGGGATGTGGTGTGGTGTTTGGAGTAATAATGGGAACTGGAGTTGGGGGAGGCATTGTAATTGATGGCAAAATACACCAGGGCAGAACAAACATTGCGGGAGAATGGGGCCATCATACTCTACATCAAAATGGAAATCCGTGTTACTGTGGAAGAAATGGCTGTGTGGAGACATATATCAGTGGACCGGCACTAGAAAAAAGATGGCATGAACTAACAGGAAAAACAGAATCTGTGCCTGATATAATTCAAAATTCCGATTCCTCTCTATGGAAAAAAGAATTTTTGGCCAATTTCGGTATGAGCCTTGCCAATGTGATTGACATTTTGGATCCTGATGTTATCGTGTTGGGTGGAGGATTATCAAACATTGACTTTTTGTACACGCAGGGCAAGCAAGCTGTATACGATAATGTGTTCAGCGATTTGGTGGATACGCCCATTTTGAAAAACAAGCTTGGCGATTCTGCAGGAGTTTTCGGAGCGGCTCTACTCTAAAAATTCTCGTATGCATAATATGCAATTTTTCTAGTTTCATCTAAGAGCCTGGCGCATACCGATATCATATCTTGCGGAATTTGGTGTTCTCTTTCCAGATATTGTCCCAAGTCTGGATCGTTTCTGAGTTTTTTGTATTCTTTTTCGTACCAGATTAGGAAATTAATTGCATCAATTTTGCCTGTTTTTTTTGCAATGGTTTTGAATTTTTCAAGACCAATTTTGTCTATTTTGAGGCCAAATTTGACATTATACTCATCAAGCAAATGAGAAAACACATCGTGAATTGTTTTAATGAAATTCTCAAATTCCAATTCTTCCTGAGAGTTTTTCATCTTGGAAAGAATGTTTTCAGCTTTCGATATTTTTCGTGCAGCACTCATAGAGTGTTCCTGTATGGGTCGTAAATGATTGTTTATTTGAGCTTGAGTAATTCTTTGTCTATTTTGGCCTTTTCTAATGCTTTTTGAGCATCATCCAAGCTTTGCTTTTTTGTTGCATTTTTAGAATCTAGTTTGTATGCTTTCTTTGCAGCATCGAATTTTGTCTTTGCTGTTTCTATGGCGGCTTTTGCATCATCTAGTGCTTTTTTGCGTGCTGCGTTTGCAGCTTCTGTCGCTGTTTTTCCCTTTGGTTCTTTGGTTTTTACAGCAGAAGCTTTAGCATCTAGTGCCTTTTTCTGGTCTTCTAGCTTTTTCTGTTTTTTTGCTTTTTCATCTTTTGCTATTTGCTCTTCTCGTTCTTTAGCCTTTTTTCTTGCTTCACTATCGCCAGCAAAGGCAGGAAGTATTTGAGTAAATAACATTATTCCTGCTAGCACTGCAATTATCATTATCTTGTTCAATTGTTATCTCCTGACCAATGCAATTCTGACTCATGATATTTTACAAAATATTTTCTATATGCTTCTGTTTTTCCGTTTTAAACGATCTAATCGTTATTCTAAAGTTTCTTTATTGTTTCAAGAAACCTCATGCTTTTGTGAATTATATTTTCTGGATAACAGTTGAGCATCCAACCGTTAATGATTTTATAAAACTGCATTTTTTTGCAATCTGTATCGTACTCCGACTGGCTATTGTCAAGTTTCCAATCAAAACCGTTTCTGATCTCTTTTGTTGGATAATTGTGTCCACGTATCAGAGTTATGATGTTTTTTGCGTAGTCTGTTTTTACTTCCGCATAAAGAGCATTTGGATAAAGATAGACAACATTTGGGTGTGATGTAATTGCCTCAAACTCCTTTTTTGTAACATATTCATTGTGTAATACGATAACCTTTTTGTATTTGCCAAGAATTGTTGGATTTTTATCAACATCAACGTCTGTTACAAATGAATATCCAAGTAATTTCAAAATTTGAACTGCATTTGGATTTGCCTGAGGTACAAAATTATTCTGTATTTTTATGGTAAGGCATTTTTCATCACACTCGCCTCGATAATACGTATAAAATCCAGGCTCACTGTATGCTGAATCCGTGAATGTTGGATATATGACGACGGTGTTCTTGTCTGATTTTGCCTTGTCGTAGTTTTTTGCAGGATCAATTTTGAAAATTGCTTTATTCCAAATTTTTTTCCCATTTACAATTTGATAGTCCTTGTCTTTGATCCATGTTTCAAAAGCAGATGTAGAATTAACTTTTTTCCATTCTTTAGTTACACTGAACTGTTTTGAAATTTTTACTTCAAATTCTTTGTTTGCTATCTTGGCGGTGTTTATCATATCTGATTTTTTGACAGGATCAGTTTTTGTAGATGTTTCTGAAAACGCTTGTTGAGCTAGAACAACTGATGTTAAAATAATTAAAATGACAAGAAATGATTTCACAGACTAAGGCCTTCTCCTTATTTTAAAACAGTTACTATGGATTTTTACTGTGGCTCGATTGTTGCAGGAGGCTTGCTAGATATCACATACGATACCCATGTTACCTCATCTATCTCATTTGTAATTCGGTTGCTTATCTTTGCCAAGATTTCATGTGGCAGTCTGGTCCAGTCTGCAGTCATTGCATCAATTGATTCTACAACTCGTATCATCACAATATTGCCGTATTTGCGCTCATCTCCTACTACTCCTATTGCCTTGTCGTCTCCAACTGCTGCATATGCCTGCCAAACTTTGTCGTACCATCCTGATGATTCTAGTTCTTCTTCCACAATTTTGCTTGCAAGCTTGCAAATGTGCAATTTCTTTTCAGTTACTTCGCCAATGATTCTTACTGCAAGACCAGGGCCTGGAAATGGATGTCGCATAAGCAATCTCTTTGGAACTCCTAGGATTGTCGCTACTTTGCGCACTTCGTCTTTGTATAGTTCTCTTAGTGGTTCTAGAACTTCTAGCTTGAGCCAATCTGGCAGACCACCAACATTGTGATGTGTCTTGATAATTGCTGCAGGCCCCTTTGAAACACCACTCTCTATCACATCGGGGTATAGTGTTCCTTGCGCAAGCCATCTGAATGGCCCGTTTTTTTCTGCAAATTCGGTAAAAATTCGCACAAATTCCTCGCCAACAATTTTGCGCTTTTTCTCAGGATCCGTTATGCCTTGTAGTCTATCTGTGAATCTCTTTTTCGCATTAATTGGCGTGAAATTGACGGCAAAGTTTTCCTTGAACATTTTTTCTATTTCATGTTCTTCGTCTAATCGCAAAAGACCATTGTCTACAAAGACGCACTTGAGCCTGTTTCCTATTGCCTTGTGAATCAATAGTGCAGCAACCGTAGAGTCAATTCCGCCGCTTACTCCGCACAAGACATTGCCGCTTATTTTTGATATTTCGCTTACTGTTTTTTCAATAAATCCCTCCATTGTCCATTCCTGTTTTGCCTTGCAAATGTTTAGGACGAAATTTTTGAGAATTTTAACTCCATTTTCGGTGTGCACTACTTCGGGATGAAACTGTATCCCATAGATTGCTTGAGTTTCATTTGCAATTGCTGCTGCATGAGAGCGTTCCGTGTGGCCAATTATTTTGAAGTTATCTGGAATTTTTTCTGCCTCATCACCGTGGCTCATCCATGCACGCAGTGAATCTCCTACTCCTCCCAAAAGACTTGTATTGCTGTCTATTGTTAGCGTAGAGTGGCCGTATTCTTTGTTTGAGCGCTTGACTTTGCCGCCAAAATTATCAACTATAAGCTGGTGACCATAGCAAATTCCAAGCAACGGCAAATTCATCTCAAAGACTTGAGAGTCTGGCCTAGGCGAATCCTTGTTGTATACGCTTGACGGTCCTCCAGAGAATATCACGCCCTTTGGGTTCATTGATTTTATCTTTTCAATTGGAATATCAAATGGAACCAGTTCTGCATAGACTGAAAACTCGCGTATTCTTCGGCAAATTAGGTGGCTGTACTGAGAACCAAAGTCCAGAACTACTATTTTGTCCATTGTATCACTTGGAGTTTTCTATCATTTTTGAGAGCGACCATGTTGCGGTGTTTATGATTTCATTTACTCGCTCCTTTTGACGATAGTTTTTGATTATGATTTCACGCAATGATGTTCCGTTTTTGTTTATGAGGCAGTTTATGATATTGTCTTTTGTAATGATTCCCTTTTCTAGGTCTGCAATGTCTTTTTTCTTCATCTCACCTATTATTCTCTCTAGAAAAAATGACTTGAATGGATGCATGTCTTCTTTGAGGTCTAGCGAATTATCTAAAACAATTAGCACTTGGTCTGGACTAACGTGGACATTTCCAATAAGTGAGCCATCATTATTTTTCTTTAATGGGATGGAATAGTCATCTTTTTGGGTCTGTGGTTTTGTTTCCTTTAATGATGATGCTCTTGTGAAGCTTTGCTGCTTTAGTATGGAATTGATTAATGCCAGATTTTTTTCCAGAGCCTCGATTTCCTCTTTGTGTTTTTGTATCTGAGATGCTATCCTTTCTTTGACTTCTAAGACGTCTTTGATCTGATCCTCTGAGAACTGCATGATTGCACTGAGGTAATCTCGGTATTAAAACGCATTCTAGCTAGAAACGTTATGTTCTAGCTGTTGATATGCCAGTTTCTTAAAACCACGGATTGGCCTTGATAAGGTGAAAAGCTCGGATCTTGTTTTTGGCGCAAGCCATTCTAAGAGCATTTTTGCATAGACTAGCTTTTTTTGCTTGATTTTTCTCTCTGCCTTTTTTGTATTCGAATATGTGCCTATTTTTGGCCCAAAGTCCATTCCAAATAGAAATATTTTGGATGCACAAAATTGACTTGCCAAAAACACACACCTATCGCCATCAGTAAATCCTCCGTAGTTTTTGATTTTGCCGATTTCCTTTGTCTGTGTAGTCCCAATGCAGTTCCGAAAATTTTTTGCAAATTCTAGCTTTGATATGTTATCTCCGTGCGCATGAACAATTATCACACTGGACTTGCTCATCTTTTTTATCAGATCCAAATTTCCATCCAAGTCTGTTACTATGATTTGAGGATTAATTCTATTTTTGATCAGTGGTTCTAGTGCGGTGTCTGCGCAAATCTTGACTATATCTTTGTGTTTTTTTAAAACGGGTAATGCCTTTTTTAATGACGGACCGGAACCAATGACAAAAATTGTTTTTCCAGAAATGATCTTTTTGAGTTTTGTATGAGAAAATGGTTTATCTATGATAGAATCTAGCGTCTTGGCAGCCAGAAGATCTTTTTGTTTCTGATAGCTGAATTCTTGTAGTATCTGGTTGTATTTTGCACTCCAGCCACGCATCATCAACTCTAAAATTAGCATACTTTATCATAAATCATTGTGAGCAAGCTAGGTCCAGTTTCGGTGGGAGGACAAAACCCAGTCAGAATAATGGGAATATTAAATGTCAGTCCCGAGTCTTTTTACAAAAAATCAATCAAGCAAGGACAACAAATCCTAGACGCCGTGGTACAAATGGAGCAAGACGGAGCTGACTTTATCGATGTTGGCGGAATGTCTACTGCCCCCTATCTTTCTGCGATGGTGTCAGAAAAGCTAGAGGCAAACCGAATAGCTACTGCGATTAAGCACATCCAAAAAGCATCAAATCTCCCAATTTCAGTTGATACCTGCAGATCCTCTGTAGCAAACATTGCGTTAGAGAATGGAGCAGATATCATCAATGACATTTCCGGCCTAAAATACGACAAAAACATGATTTCTGTAGTACAAAAGCACCAACCAGGCCTGGTTTTATGCGCACACGGCAAATCCATAATCACAAATCCCATAATACAAACAAGACATCTCTTAAAACAAAGTCTGAATATTGCGCGTAATCACATATCAAAAAACAACATTGTTCTAGATCCAGCAATTGGGTTTTTTAGAAAAACAGGCAAAAACCCCTTCTTTACAAAAATAAAATCAGATTGGGTAGCAAGAGATCTGGCAATACTGCAGAATCTCTCTTCTCTGAAGATGGCTATGCCTATCTTGGTTTCTGTATCAAACAAGTCGTTCATTGGAAAAATTCTCAACAAAGATCCACAAGATCGCCTTTATGGATCCATTGCAGCAGAAGCAATCGCAGTTCTCAATGGTGCCGATATAATACGCACACATAATGTCTATCAAACAAGAGACGCAATTTCCGTGGCGCAAAAATTATCAAAACAAATCAGGAAAGGCTTATAACATAATCAAAATCTTCTGTAGAAGGTTTGGAAATCAAAGAAGGATTAACTTTTGATGATGTTCTTCTTGTACCAAAATATTCTAACATTACCACCAGATCGCAAACAGATCTGAAAACCAAACTATCAAAAAACATTTCACTGAACATTCCAATAGTTAGCGCAAACATGGATACTGTAACAGAGTCTGCTATGGCAATTGCCATGGCGCAAGAGGGCGGAATTGGAATTATTCACCGATTCCTAACAGTAGAAGAAGAAGTAGAAGAAGTACTCAAAGTAAAGCGATCCGCAAGCGTAATGATAGAAAACCCTTATACAATATCTCCTGACCAGTCAGCAAAAGATGCAATCAATTACATGCGGGAAAAAGGAGTTTCCGGACTATTGGTAGTCAAGGACTCTAAACTGGAAGGAATCCTGACTCACCGTGATGTAATGTTTGAATCAGAATCCAACAAGCCCATCCGGGACATAATGACCAAAGATGTCATCAAAGCAAAGCCGGGAATCCCTCTAGTAGAGGCAAAAGAACTACTACGCCAGCACAGAATAGAAAAGCTACCACTAGTTGATGACAAGGGCCAAGTACGGGGACTAGTCACAAGCAAAGACATTACCCATAATGAAAACTATCCAAATGCATCCAAGGACAAAAAGGGGCGGCCTCTTGTTGGCGCAGCAGTCGGAGTCAAAGGAGACTTTATGGAGAGAACCGAAGCATTACTAGAAGCAGATGCCGATGTCATAGTAGTGGACATTGCACACGGCCACAGCGAAAACGCAATCACTACTATAAAAAATATCAAAAAGGCATTCCCAAATTGTGAGCTAATTGCAGGAAATGTAGCTACCGCACATGGAGCAGAGGATCTAATCAAAGCGGGCGTGGATGCAGTAAAGGTAGGTGTCGGCTCTGGCTCTATTTGCATAACACGAGTGATTACTGGCTCTGGTGTTCCACAGCTTACTGCAGTTTATGACTGTGCGCAGGTTGGTAAAAAATATGATATTCCAATAATTTCTGATGGTGGTACAAGAACTTCTGGTGATCTTACCAAGGCACTAGCAGCTGGCGCATCCACTGTAATGGTTGGAAGCCTCTTTGGCGGAACCGATGAAAGCCCAGGATCCTTTGTCATGAAAAACGGCAAAAGATACAAGATCTATCGCGGTATGGCATCATTTTATGCTGCCCTTGGAAGAAAATCAAAGGAAACAGGAAATGTTGCAATCAATGATGACCTCAATGACTATGTAGCAGAAGGCGTAGAGGCGATGGTCCCATACCGAGGAACAGTAACTGATACGATAAAGCAGCTAGCAGGCGGAGTTCGCTCTGGGCTGAGCTATTGCGGGGCACACACCATACCACAAATGCAGCAAAATGCAGAATTTATCAAAATGTCACGAGCAGGATTTGCCGAAAGCCAGCCTCATGACGTAGACCTGATGTAAGTTTTTTATTGTCGGTATAGGGTGATTATTTGTGCTAAGCAAATTCACAATAGCTGGAATTGGAATAGGTGCTGTAATTATTGCAATTGGTGCATATGCCCTTGTCACCTCATTAGGGTTGCAAACCGTAACCATAGATGAAAAGGTGGATGTGACAAAATCGATTTCGTATCAATTTTTAGCACCAAAAAGCTCACACCAGAACTTTAAGGTGACTGGGGAAAAGTTCCATGTCAAGCTAGAGACTCCTGCAGGCGGCATACAAAAAGACGAAGATTTCAAAAATGAAATAACATTTGATTGGTATGTATTACAAGAAGGAACAAACACAATCAAAATAACAAATGCGGGCCAAACAGAACTGCACATCACAGGCACTTTCCAAAAGAACACCGATCCATTGCTGTTCACATATCACTTTATGGTAATCACTGCAGGAATTGTGATAATTGGCTTTAGTGCTGCATTTAGTGTCAGAAAGCCAAAGGGATTCTAGAGCAGTTTTGCCTTTTTGTATGAGCCAAGTATCTTCAAAAAGATGCACTGCTTGTTGATTTTTTGCAATAATTCTGTTATTTTCTGGTCGTTTTGGCTTCCGTCAAAATCGACGTAAAAGTTGTATTCCCAAGGAGTGCTCTTGTTTGGTCTAGACTCTATCTTGGTTAGGTTGATCTTGTAGTCATTGAATTTCTTTAGTATGTTAAAGAGGGCACCTGCCTCATGCTTTACTGAAAATATTATTGATGTCTTGTCACCGTCCTGGACTTTATCTCTGGATAAGACCAAAAATCGAGTATAGTTGTTGGAATTATCCTCAATTCCTTCCTGTATTATTGGAACACCGTGTATTTCTGATGCGCGCTTGCTTGCAATACATGCAATGTTTTTCTTGCCTAGTTCCTTGATTATCTTGACACTTCCTGCCGTGTCATATGCCGGAATTGTTGTCATGTTGTGTTTTTGGATGAACTTTCTGCACTGGCCTAGCGCCTGTGGGTGCGAGTAAACAGTATCAATGTTTTCAAGTTTGTCAAATCCAATCAGACAATGCCTTACTCTATAGTAGATCTCCCCTACCACAAACAGTCCAGTTGATAGCAACAAGTCATAGCTCTCACCAACGCTTCCTTCAAGTGAATTTTCTACTGGCAAAACAGAATATTGCGTTTTTCCATCTTCAGTTGATTCTATGACTTCGGCAAATGTGTGGCATGGTATGGTATCAGAATTTGCAAAAAATGATATTGCTGCATCCTCGCTATATGCACCTCGTTCTCCTTGGAACGATATTTTTGACATTTTATTCTCGGAGCTTTACAAAATCTGACTTTTCATAATTGGTAGATATTTTTCGATCTTCCATGTATCCGCAATTAGGGCATTTTACTCTGTCCCGAAGTGGTACTACGTTTCCTGCGCAAATGTTACATTTTGTAAACAAGACTCCTAATTCTGGCTCGTCAATTGTGGCATGAATTGCGCCGTTGAGATGTGTCTCTATTTTTAGTGCAACAACGTCATTCATTCTTGCAATGATTCGCTTTCTGTCTGGGTTTTGGCAAATGCACTCTACACCAGAAGAGTTTGGCTTGCCGTTTAGATAATGAATTGCAACTGCTATCATTGATGGAAGCATCATAGCTACTGTGCCAATCACAATGTCACCCTTTTTTGGAATAGAAATCTGCTTGCCGTTTCTTACTTGAACTAGTTTTGTCTTTTTATCCAAATCAAGTATGCCTGCAGCAGAAGCCCTAATGGTATCGCCATCATCAAATGTGTTGGCGCCTCCCTCGATTTCCTCAATGAATCCCAGCTTGTCGCCAGGCATAACAAAATCAGTCATGTTTGCTTTGCTTTTCTTTAGCTAATAATTCTTTATGGCTAGATTTCTGATTCGCAGACTTGGATGTCTTTTAGAATGTCTTTGCCGTCATCGTCTACTATTGATGGCGCAACTAGGCAGATCTTGCCGTTTTTTCTCTTGCAGTACAGCTCTGACTCGTTGTTGTCCTTGTCGCGAGCCCAAAAAGAATGCGTCTGCGAAAAGTTGGGACTCTGGCCGCTTTTCTCATAGATCTCTTCTGCAGTCCAAACTTGGTCTTTGACAACAGAACTTGTGCCAAGCTTCATACCTTTTATTGCAACAATGTCGCCTTCTTCGTCTTTGATTACACAGCTGACGTGAATTCTGGCCTTGGGATATCGAATAAAGTTCTTTTTTGCATGTGAGAAATTGTTTTTTCGTGCCATTTACATCAATTATAAGAAACGAAAATGTTTTGTATTCTCAAATTACTTCCTTGTCGAAAAAATTTCCTGACTTCTTCAATATTAACATTATTGTTGGTTTGATCAAAGCCAGTGCGGAATCTGCAAATACTCATCAATGCTTTCATGTCGCAGTATCTTGAGCAGAGCGTTTGCTTGTGGAGTAGATAGAACCGGCTTGTCGAATTGGTTGTCAGTTGAAATTCTGGGGCATGCAACTTGGATGAAAGCATCAATTCCCTTTAGGTTGCGCAGCCTCTCATTTGTAATGTCAGTTAACGCAAAGAGCTGAACTGTCTTTCCTTCTTTTTCTAGTTCTCGCTTGAACTTGAGTGCAAATGTCTTGGAGATCTGGCCCTCCTTTAGTCCTACAATTACTCCAAATGTTTTGGCTTCGGCTGCCTTGTATATTGCAAGTGTTGTCTTTCTTTGTAGCATTTGAGCAAATTCAGTGACATCTCTTACCTCATTGAAATACGGATCCAGAACATATGTCGGCCTGTTTGTGGACAATGCAAGGCCAGATGCGTGGAAGTTGCTCTGCCCCATGAAAACATTTACATCGACTTGGTTCTTGATTTCCATTGCTGGATAAAACTCGCAACCAAAGACTTGGCCATCGTTTAGCTGGCCCTTGCCCTTTCCTATTTTGACTGTGACTCCATTATTTTCAAGAATTACTCTTACGGAATCAACTTGGTTGAGGTGCTGGCTGTCAGTTACCAGAGACACTGTCTTTCCTCTTAGCATTTTTGCGCATTTTGCAGCCACGTCATCAAAGGAAACATCATCAAATGCGTCAATCATAAAGACATTTTTTTCCAAACTTGGCATGTTTATTGTGTGGCCTATGTTGAATAGTATTTCCGCACCAAGAACTTTGGCGCCATTTGAGTTCAGATCACATGTTCCCCAAGTTGTGTCTGCCAGAACATATGCAGGAATTCCAAATCTATTCATGATGTTCGTTGCCGTTTCTTGCACTCTTGGCAGCATGCCGTCAGGACCGTTTAGCGCAACAGAGACTGGCTTGTGTTTTTCTATTATTTGAAAAATAGTCTTTTCATCTATTATAATCATGGAATGGATGACAAACCTTGGATTTTAATTTAAACCATGGTAAATCACAAATGTCGGCATTGATTTTGCCTATCTGTGAAAAACACAATTCTTCATGTTGGCTTTGACGATACGGATTCCCCAAAAGGAATGTGCACAACATATCTTGCATACAAGCTAGTCAACTCGCTAAAACAAGACAATGTAAAATTTTTGGATTATCCAAGACTGGTGCGATTCAACCCAAACATACCGTGGAAAACTCGTGGCAACGGCGCAGTCTCATTTACGATACGAACAAGCAATCCGAAGCGAATTAAAAACAAGGTGATCACGTTCGTGACTAGATTTTCTGATCTAAAAAATGGCGCAAATCCCGGCGTTGTCTTTTATGAGAACGGTTCAATTCCGCAGGAATTCACAGATCTTAGCAGAAAGGCACTGTGTAGCCTAATTGGCAGAAGTCATATAAAAAAATTCATCGCAAAACACCACCTAGAGTCATTTCACATTGGAAACGGCCAGGGACTAGTCGGCGCACTAGGTGCAATTGGCTACAAATTCAATGATCACACATTTGAGCTCATAAGCTATAGAAAAAAGTCCCAGTTTGGGAAAAAGCGTAAGATTGTTCCATCCAGCGTATTGCACATGCAGGAAAAAACATATCCGCAGACATTCAATAGTTTTGATACAAAAAAACAGCGCATTATTTTTGCACCACACGGACCAGACCCAGTTTTCTTTGGAATTCGCGGCGAAGATGTGGATTCGCTGTTTTATGCCTCAAAAATGATACAAACCAAGGAAAAGCCAATAGGACATCTAGTCTTCAAGTCAAATCAGGGAACAGGTGATCATCTGCAAAACGAGCTGGACATTAGTTCCATCAAGCCATATTCTTCTGGATTTATTGTAGGTAAAGTATCTGGCGCACCGACAATTGAGAGGGGAGGACACGTCAAGTTTTTGATATCAAAAAATGGATCAGATCTAACTTGTTTTGTTTACAAGCCAACTGGAATAACCAGGGATGCCTTCCAACTAGCTGTAGGTGATGTGATACGTGTGGGTGGCGGAATACGAAGATCATCTGCAAAATATGGCAGGGTTCTCAATGTGGAATTCTTTGAGATACTGGAACTCCAAAAAAAGACTATATTGGTAAATCCAACATGCAAAAAATGCAATAAAAAAATGAAGTCAAAGGGACAAAACCAAGGCTTTGAGTGCATTAGATGTGGCAACAAGGCAACATCAAAAACCATTCAAACAATTCAGCGCAAAATAAAAAGCCGACTATACATCCCAGAACCGTCTGCACATAGACACCTGACAAGGCCGCAACAAAGAATCAACATCACAAACAAGAAAACAAAATTCGTAGATTCTTCTAAATGGATTTTAAATTATAACTAGCGGGTTACTTTATGGATACGATGTGCAGAAATTTGGATAGAATAATTCTAGCTTGTATTTATGATCTTATTGAGTAAACGTTTCTTTTTTTGATGATTAAATCCGATTATACTTTGGAATTTTCTCAGATTCTTTCTTGAAATTGTAAGATACCAACTATTATCTGAATTGGGGCCAGTTATTCTGGATGGAATTTCCATGGTATCCAATAGATTCCTGGTCTGTCCTAGCCCAATTCTGTTCATACTTTTGACTCTGACTACAAAATTAGTCCTGTCTACAGTTCCTTCATCATCAAAAAATGCTCTTAACCATAAAACTTTTACCAATCTTCTAGATTCAAGTATTTCTTTTCCTATATTCCAACCAAGGGTATTTCCGCCACCAAGTTCCTTAATTCTCAAATAAACTCTCTTAGATTTGAAGACTAGATCCGTGGATTTTCTTCTTCGAACCTTGATTTTATAGACGGCACGAACATCTCTTGCAAATTCTTCAAGTAGTTTCTTGTTTGTATTGCAGTAACCTATTTCATATCTCATTCGTTCTCTATGATATTTTTTACCGTTCACAACCTGGAGACTATTTTTTTCCGTGTAAGAAATCATCCACCCATCAGAGCATACATGTGCAGCTATTCTAGCTTCTTGCGGTTTCGTGGTCTTTGGTTAGCCTTGACAAAGATAAATCTAGCGGGGGGTGGACTTTCAGGAGTTTATCTCCTCTTGAACCACCGATCTGCGGGTTTCGCATCATAGATGATTATGAGCCCGCCGGGATGACTTTGTCCTGATGACAGTCTGACTTCCCCACCCCGCTGACTAAAATTGGGTCTAGCAGTGATATATACACTCTTATTTTTGCAAATAATTAATAGGATTTTCAAAATCTCTTGTTTAGTGAACAAAAAATTACGAATCGCAGGCATATTGGCAGCACTAGCAGCCTCTGCAATAATTTTGACATCACCATCGCAATCGCCACCTCTTCCTCCACCAACTCCTGCCCAGGATGAATCAATCAAAATTCTGGCAACGGATCTCAAAAAGCCATGGGCAATGGACTTTTACGACAATAGGATCTTTGTCACAGAAAAACAAGGCGACATTAGAATAATCCAATCTGATGTGCTGCTATTAGAGCCTCTAGCTAGTCTTCGAGCGGCCAAAGTGCATGGGGGTGGATTACTTGGAATCGCCGTGCATCCTGATTTTGGAAATAATCATTTTTTATACGTGTATTATACTTATTTGGAAAATGAACAGCTCTGGAACAAGGTTTTACGAATTACTGAATCAGACAACAAAATAACTGACGCGGTAACCATAATTGACAAAATCCCAGGCTCGCAGTTCTATAATGGCGGTGTTCTCAAGTTTGGACCTGATGGAAAGTTATACATCGCAACAGGACTATCAGAGGAATTTTCACACAAATCCCAAGACATATCGTCACTAGAGGGAAAAATCCTCAGACTAAATGATGATGGAACAATACCTGATGATAATCCGTTTCCAAACTCACCGGTGTTGTCATTTGGACATCGTGACATTCAGGGAATGGCATGGGATCATAGTGGAAACATGTTTGTCACAGAACTTGGGCCAACAAAGAACGATGAAATCAATCTGATTAGGCCTGGCCAAAACTATGGTTGGCCAGAACAAGAGTGTGGTGGAAATGAGAAATTCATAGATCCTGTCATGTGCTATGATCCAAGCATAGAGCCTGGTGGAATTGCATTTTACAGCGGCGACCGGCTAGAATACAAAAACAAGATAATACTGGCCACGTTGCGTGGATCTAATCTCTACACTCTAGACATTGACGAAAACGACTTAAAATCGCAAAAAAGCATATTGAGTGGGCTGGGCAGAATAAGAGATGTCATGCAAGGACCAGATGGCTATCTTTACGTTATTACCTCAAACACAGATGGAAAAGGCTTTTCTGCCAAATCAGACGACAAACTATTGAGAATCTTGAAGTAACTTGGCTGGAAAATTTTTTGAAAAAAACAGAAAGGAAAGACTAGACGAAGTAGCAAGTTTTGCAAATCTTACCGCAGAGGAAAGACAAATCCTGGAGAGTGCTGGCGGAATTGGCTTTGATCAGGCAGACAAGATGGTAGAAAATGCAATTGGTACGTTTTCATTTCCTCTTGGCATTGCAACAAATTTTGTCATAAATAATAAGGAATACCTAATACCAATGGTGATTGAAGAGCCTTCCGTAATTGCCGCAGCATCAAAGGCAGCAAAGATAGCAAAAATCCACGGTGGATTTAGGATGCAAAATGCCGAGTCCTACAGCATTGGGCAAATCCAAGTTGTAAATGTAGAGCCAAAAGATGCGGCACCAAAAGTCTTGGCCAACTCTGATGAAATTCTGGCCTTGGCAAACTCAAAGAGCAATACCTTGTCCAAAATTGGCAAGGGGGCAAAACAGATCACATGCAAGGAGATATCGACAGAATCAGGCCCGATGCTAATAGTGGAATTGCTAATTGATGTTGGTGATGCAATGGGTGCAAATATAACAAACACAATGTGTGAGGGAGTAGCGCCACTGATAGAAAAAATAACTGGCGGAAAAGTCTTGCTAAAAATTCTATCAAATTATTCCACAAGACGACTAGTTAACGGTACTGCAATATTTGACAAAGAAGAATTGGGAGGAGAGTACATTGTAGATAATATCATTCTGGCATACCGATTTGCAGACAACGATGAATACAGAGCAGTCACTCACAACAAGGGAATAATGAATGGTATTATTGCAGCTGCAAATGCGACTGGCCAAGACACACGTGCAATAGAAGCAGCTGCCCACGCATATGCAGCAAAATCCGGAAAATATCGCTCCCTTACACAATGGAGCAAAGACAAGAACGGAAATCTGGTTGGCAAAATAGAGCTCCCAATGTCAGTCGGCATTGTGGGTGGAATAATCAATGTTCATCCAATGGCCAAAGTCTGCGCAAAAATTCTGCAAATCCAGTCTGCAAGTGAGCTTGCATGTATTATCGTGGCAGTGGGTTTGGCACAGAACTTTAGCGCAATTCGAGCTTTATCCTCAGAGGGGATTCAAAAGGGCCACATGAAATTACACGCACGAAACATTGCCGCAGCTGCAGGCGCAAAGCCTGATCAAATAGATGCAATTGCGGCAAAGATGGTCCAAGAGGGAAAAATCTCAATTAATCGTGCCAGGGAACTCGTGGGACAGTAAACGCCAAAAATATAGAGCCTATTATATTGACTCTGATATGGCCAGCGTAAAATTTGCTATTCCAAAGGGAAGCCTAGAAGAGGCAGTGTTTGCCCTATTGGAAAAATCTTGGACAAAGGTCTCTAGAAAAAGCCGCACCTATAGAGTAACCCTGGATGATCCGCAAATCACGGTCAAAATGCTCAGACCGCAAGAGATTCCGACATTTGTATCAGACGGACTGTATGATGTAGGAATAACGGGCAAAGACTGGATTTCAGAGACAAAATCCGATGTAGAGCCGCTCTTGGATTTAGAGATTGGCAAAATAAAACTGGTAATTGCAATTCCTGATACCTATAGATTCAAGTCAATTGATGAAATGATTGCGTCATACGCAAAGCAAAAAAAGATCCTCCGAATTTCCTCTGAATATCTAACCACTGCATCCAAATATCTCAAGGCGCAAAAATCATACAAAAAACTATACGGAAGCAAGGATCCACAAATTGTCACCCCGTGGATGCGAATTGGCACAAACAAAAATATACAAATTCACCTCTCCTTTGGGGCAACTGAGGCAAAGCCTCCAGATGCAGTGGATGCAATAATGGATGTGACAGAGACGGGAACTACACTGGAACAAAACCAGCTCAAAATCACTGAAACAGTAATGGAATCAAGCGCACACCTAATTGCAAACAAAAACGCATTGCGAGACAAGACAAAACGAGAAAAAATATACGACATTCTAACTGTGATGCGCGGTGCAGTTCAGGGAAGAAAATACCTGCACATCTACCTGAATGTGGAGGAAAAAAACATCTCAAAGCTACTCTCTAGTCTGCCTTCGCTGAAAAAACCTACAATTAGCCCACTCAGCCAGAAGGGCTGGTATGGAATAAACACCGTCATTCCAAAGTCAGAATTCCACAAAATGATTCCAAAGCTTCGCAAAATAGCTCAAGGATTGGTAGTGCACGAGCCGCGCCAAATATTGGAACTTGAGGAGATAAAGCGTGATGAAGAAAATTGATCAAAGTCATCTCTATCAAAAAGGCATCATCTCTAGTACCGACGCCTAAGAAAAATCAAAACCAAAAGGCAGTTCAGCAAATAATTGATCAGGTGGCAAAAAGCGGAGATTCGGCCCTATTCAAGTTTGAAAAAAAATTCAATGGTGTAAGTCTAAAAAATCTACTAGTGTCCAAAAATGAAATCAAGCAAGCATACGGACTAGTCACAAAAGAGCAGATTGCCGCAATTATTGAGGCAAAAGGCCGACTGGAAAAAACCGAAACGGCGCTAAAAAAACGACTAGGAAAAATACTCATAAAGACAAATGGTGCAAAAATCACAAAATCTTTTGAACCTCTGGACAAGGTTGGCTGTTATGTTCCAGGAGGCCTTGCACGCTATCCAAGCTCTGCTATAATGTCTATAGTACCGGCCAAACTGGCAGGAGTCAAAACAATTGTTGTGGTGACTCCACCAAACAAACAAGGAAAAATAGACCCACTAGTCTTGGTTGCATCGGACATTTGCGGTGCCAGCATGATATTCAAAGCTGGAGGAGCACATGCCATTGCAGCCTTGGCGTTTGGAACAAAAACTATTCCTCAAGTCGACAAAATTGTAGGTCCTGGAGGGGCCTTTGTCACATCGGCAAAATATCTTGTGACTGACACTGTCTCAATTGACATGCTTGCAGGCCCAACGGAGCTGGTCATACTTGCAGATGATTCCGCAAATCCAAAACTAGTTGCACTAGATCTAATCTCACAGGCAGAGCACAGCTATGATACAAAGTGTTGTCTGATCACAACATCTCGTGGATTGGCAAACAAGGTAGTATCTGAAATCACCAAGATGTCATCGGCTATACCAAGAAAAGAAATTGTTGTTTCCAGCCTGCAAAAAAATGGATTTATTGCAGTAGGAAACATTTCGGATGTAATATCGCTTGCAAACAAAATAGCGCCCGAGCACATACAAATTATGACAAAAAATCCGGACAAAATTGTTCAGAAAATAAAAACAGCAGGACTGGTACTGATTGGAAATAATACCCCCTCGGCTGCAAGCGATTATCTACTTGGAACAAACCACATTCTACCCACTAACCGATTTGGCCGCTCAAGGGGCTCACTGTCAATACTGGACTTTGTCAAAGTACAGACCAGACTAGAATCATCAAAGATGGAACTGCAAAAAATCAACAAATATCTAAATGTCCTCACAAAGTCAGAGAATCTGCCAAATCACTACAACGCAGTAAAGGAAAGACTATGACAAAAAAACAGTTCATATCAAAAATAGACGAGCTGGCACAGCTTCGCGGCTATCAAAAACCAGAATATCACTCTGGCGTGCTCAAGCTAGACTCTAATGAGAACTTTGTAATCAACAGACAGCTCCAACAAGACCTGATTGACACAGCACAAAAAAGCTCTGATGTACGCGAATACCCACTTGGACGATCAGAAAAACTAGTCGAGTCTATTGCAAGATATGTCAATTTGCCAAAGCAGATGGTGGGAATAGGAAACGGCTCTGACCAAATACTGGATATGATTCTCTCAAATTTTGCATCAAAGAAAACCAGGATTCTAACATCAAATCCAACCTTTGGGTTTTTTGAAGAGCGATGCAATCTATACCAAATACCAACAATCAAAATTCCATTCACGCAAAACATGACCCTTGACGTTGATGATTTTCTATCCAAATTAAAACAAGCAGACATTCTTTACTTGGATTCGCCAAACAATCCAACTGGATTCCAATTCAAAAAGGACGAGATCACAGAACTGATTAAAAAATTCGATGGCCTCATTATAATAGATGAGGCATATGGAGAATTCTCCGACTATACTGTGGCAAACCTGACAAAGAAATTCGACAACCTAGTTGTGGTCAAGACATTTTCCAAGACATTTGGCTTGGCAGGCCTAAGGCTAGGATATGTTCTATCAAACAAAAAATTAATCGATGTTTTTTCCAGAGTCCTCCAGTACCCGTATCCACTCAACACACTGGCAATAGAAGCAGGAATTTTGGCATTGCAAAAAATAAAACAAATCCAAGAAACCGTACAAATCATCAAAGAAGAGCGCACAAGAATAATCAAAAAATTGCGAGAAAGCGGCGCATTTGATGTTTTTGACTCCAAGGCAAACTTTGTGTTATTTGACGCACGCGGAGCAGACAAGAGGATCTATACTGCATTACTGGAGCAGGGAATATCTGTTAGAAAGCTAGGTAAAATTGGCAAGCATGATGGATGTCTGCGCGTAACAGTTGGAACAAAAGACATGAATTCCAAGTTTCTACTTGCAATACGTGATTTTCTGAAATGAAATATCGCAGCAAGGGAAGGGGGATCCTAATCAAAAATGATTCCCTTAAATCGTTATCCAAGATAGATGCGGTGATTTTTGATTGCGACGGCGTCCTAATCGATGTATCAAAATCATACGATCTGGCAATAAAGCAAACAGTTGCATATGTGCTGGACAAATTTGCAAAAATCAAATCCGTTCCTATTTCGGCCCAAATAATTAGTGGCTTTAAGGCAAGCGGGGGATTTAATGACGAAGTGGATGTCACATATGCGTCAATTCTGTCTCTGGTTGCTGCAAATAGACTAAAAGTCAATGCAAAAAAATTCATCAATACTGTAATCAAAAATGTAGATGATGCTGGAATAGTATCTGTTGAAAAATTTCTTGGTACATTACCAGTTGATATTTCTGATATCAAAGAAAAGTTGCAATACCCCGGCCCTCATTCTACAAATCCGTTGTATCAAATATTTGATCAAATGTTTTACGGCCAAAAACTGTACAAGAAAATCTTTCACAAGCAATCCAAATTCAATTCCAAAGGACTAATAGACAATGATGTTATGATTATTCGAAAAAAACTAGTCAAGTTACTTGGAGACAAATTTTCACAAAAGGTTGCCATTGTTACAGGACGTGGCATGGAATCAGCCAAATATTCACTAGGAAAAACATTTGATGAATTTGACATATCCTCTTCATTTTTCCTCGAAGATCACCCAAGAAAGCTGGCAAAGCCAAATCCCAAAGCACTAGTCATGTCAATTAATAACCTAAAATCAAAATGCTGTCTTTATGTCGGTGATTCCATGGAGGATCTCATCATGGCAAAAAAAGCAACCAAGATGGGCAAAAAAACCGTTTTTTGTGGAATCTATGGTACTGCACAAAACCCAATCTCTAAAAAGAAATTCTTTGAGAAAAACAATGCCGATGTAATCCTTGAATCCATAAACTTGATTCCAAAGGCATTAAATTTGGTAGACTAGAATTTGTGCTTGTGGCTAGGACAAGCAAAATCAAGCGTGAAACAAAAGAGACCTTAATTACTGTTCAGGTAAATATTGATGGAAGTGGAAAAACCTCAATTAATACCGGAATTGATTTTTTTGATCACCTAATCACATCGTTTGGCAAACACGCAATGCTTGATCTTGTAGTAAAAGCAAAATCAAACGACAGAATACTGCACCACCTAATAGAGGATACTGGGATTGCAATTGGTGCTGCAATAGACAAAGCCTTGGGAAACAGAATGGGAATTACTAGATTCAGCTATTCCTCAGTACCTATGGATGAGTCACTTGCAGAAACATCAGTTGATCTGGTAAAGCGTCCATATGGCAAGATAAGCCTCTCAATAAAACGATCCCAAATAGAGGGAATGTCCAAAGAAGACATTGAGCACTTTTTCTCCTCATTGGTTCAGAATTTAAACAGCTGTATCCACATCAATGTAAAATATGGAGAAAACGACCACCACAAAATTGAGGCTGCAATCAAATCCCTAGCGGTAGCACTACGAACTGCATCCAGTTTAGACAAAAAGCAAAAAGGAATTCCAAGTACAAAAGGTTCAATGTGATGAAGCTAGCTATATTTGATTACGGCGCAGGAAACATTTTCAGCCTAAAGGTGGCACTAGAAAAACAAGGCGCCCAAGTAGATGTGATAACAAACTTTGATGGCACAAACGATTATTCTGGATTGATCCTGCCTGGGGTTGGAAACTTTGATCCCGCAATACGAAGCATCCGGGATTATTCAAGCAAGTCATTTTCAGACTATGTGGGAGACAAGACTCCCGTGCTTGGAATTTGTCTTGGAATGGAAATGTTTTTTGAAAAAAGCGAGGAAGGCAAGGAAAAGGGATTATCCGCAATTGAAGGCGATGTGGTGTTACTCCCAAACAAGTTCAAAATTCCACACATGGGCTGGAACAGCCTTCAAATCAGAAAATCAAATCCACTCTTGGATGGCGTCTCGGATAATTCCTGGGTTTACTTTGTGCACTCGTATAGGGCAAAGCCAAAAAACTATGATGTTGTGGCAGCAGACTCTGACTATGGGATTGAGGTGCCAGCCGTAATAAGCAAGGGCAATTTGTATGGGATGCAATTCCACCCAGAAAAGTCTGGCAAAGTAGGCTCAATTATGATCAAGAATTTTCTGCGAGAGTGCAAAAAGTGAAGATAATTCCGGCAATTGACATAATGGACGGCCAAGTGGTACGACTAGTACAGGGCAAGCCAGAAAACAAGACCATATACAGCAACAATCCTGGAGAGATTGCAAAAAAATGGGAAAAACAAGGAGCCGACATGCTTCACATTGTGGATCTTGATGCCACACTACAGCTAGGCTCTAATCTCAAACTAATTCAGAAAATTACCAAAGAGATTTCCATTCCAGTACAAGTTGCAGGTGGATTAAGAGATGAAAATACCATAATCCGCGCACTTGACTTTGCAGACAGAATAGTCATTGGAACACTGGCATTCAAAGAAAAAGAACTAGTAAACAAACTAGGCAAAAAGCTTGGATATCAAAACTTGGTGATATCAGCTGATCACAACAATGGAATTATAGTGATAAACGGATGGACGCAACAAACCAAAACCAGTCTAATCAGTGCTGTTCAAGATTTCGCAATTACTGGATTTAGCGAATTTCTGATCACTAATATATCACGAGATGGTATGTTGCAGGGCCCTGACCTTGATGATCTCAGCATGGCATGCAAACAAAATATCAATGTGATTGCAAGTGGTGGAATATCAAAGCCGTCCGACATTTCCGATGTCAAAAAGTGCAATGCATACGGAGTCATACTGGGCAAGGCTCTATACGAAGGCAAAATAACCATACAAGAGGCAAAAAAACTAGCATGACTCTAACAAAGAGAATCATTCCATGTCTTGATGTAGCAAACGGTCGAGTCGTAAAGGGCCTAAACTTTGAATCTATCAAAGATGCAGGCGATCCGGTACAGCTAGCACAAAAATACAGCAACGAAGGAGCAGACGAACTTGTCTTTTTGGATATTACCGCATCTCAGGAACAGCGAGAAACAATCAGATCTCTTGTGTCAAAGGTAGCCCAAGTAATCGACATTCCATTTACTGTTGGTGGTGGGGTAAAGACGCTCCAGCATGCGCGAGACATTTTGTTGTGTGGTGCAGACAAGGTTGCAATTAACACTGGGGCTGTAAAAAATCCGCAAATCCTAACAGAACTAATGGACCTTTTTGGCAGGCAGTGTGTTGTTGTGGCAATAGATGCCAAGAGAAACTATAACACATCAAATGGCAAAAACGTCTTTTCTGATGGTGGCAAGAATTTTTGGTTTGAGGTCTTTGTCTATGGCGGAAAAAAAGGGACAGGCATTGACGCAATAGAATGGGCAAAAACTGCGCAAAAGCTAGGAGCAGGTGAGATCCTCCTTACTAGCATAGACCGAGACGGAACAAAGGATGGCTATGACTTGACACTAACAAAAGCCATAGTTGATGCCGTAACTATACCTGTAATTGCGTCTGGCGGATGCGGGGAACCAAAACACATGCTCGAAGTCTTTCAAAATACAGATGTCGATGCAGCGCTGGCAGCATCCATATTTCACTATGAGACACATTCTGTGGATAGGGTCAAAGAATATCTTAAAGAAAATACCACTAATGTAAGATTATAAGGAAAAACTCTGTCTTGAAATCATGCAAAAAACCATTGACGATCTAGATTTTACAAAAGGTGATGGCCTAATCCCTGTTATAGTTCAGGATGTCAACACCAAAGAAGTACTCACACTGGCGTATACTAACAAGGAATCATTATCTTTAACACAAAAGACTGGCAACTCGTGGTTTTGGAGTAGATCTAGAAACAAGCTATGGATGAAAGGAGAAGAATCCGGCAATGTGCAAAAGATAAAAGAAATTCTAATAGACTGCGATTCTGATGCTATTGTATATTTAGTAGAGCCGACAGGACCTGCATGTCACACTGGCGAGCGAGTTTGCTTTCACCATAAACTAGACTAGCAAACTTTTTGGAAATTTCCTTGCTCTGTTGGAACTGTTTCATTTAGTATTCTGAATCTCAATGGTTCGTACTGGGTTCCTTGGAATATGATGGTCCAGTCTCCAATAATATCGTCTGTGCTACAAATGTTTCTGGCCATGGAGATTGAGGGTTTAAAGTATTGATTGAATCCTGGCTTTTGTGTTCCGTCAAATGGTATTGAAATGTATTTTGTGGTTCCATTTGGTAATACAAATATTGCATTTCCAATGTCTGATGGCATTAATCCATCAACTGCGATAAACACATTTTCACCTATTTGGTATTCATTTTTGTTTATTGCAAACGGCCCCGATCTGTGCCAGTTTTTGAACTCATCTTCCTTTTTTGGAGGGGAGACATCTATTGGATTGATGAAAATTATCACGGCAATTATTGAAATGACTAGCGCACCGATAAGCCCCAAACCAATTAATTTTGCGTCCAACTTTATCTGATTCTAAAAAAATAGGTAAAAACCTTATGCAAAAGTATAATTTTTCTTACTTAAATTTCTAATCTTATAAATTAAGTATCACTAAACTTGATATTAGGACATTTTAACTAGATTATACACTCGGTTTTTCTTATGGCAAAGATATCGCTCCAGTGCAGGGAATGCAAAAAGGAATACGAATCCACATTCAAGTACATCTGCGAAGAATGCTTTGGACCGCTGGATGTAAAGTACGATTTTCCAAATATCTCTAAAGACACGTTTTCTGGAAGAGAGCACACGTACTGGCGATACTTTGAGCTCCTGCCAATTCAAAACAAGGCAAACATTGTGAGCATCAATGCCGGAATGACTCCTCTAGTAAGAGCAGAAAAGCTAGGAGAAAAGCTAGGACTCAAAAACCTGTACATAAAAAATGACTCTGTAAACCCAACATTTTCATTCAAAGACAGGCCTGCAGGAATTGCAGTATCAAAGGCAAAGGAATTTGGTCTGTCTGCGGTAGGATGTGCATCTACTGGAAATCTGGCATCTGCAACAGCTGCACATGCTGCCAAAGGTGGATTTCCATGTTATGTGTTTGCTCCAAGCGATATTGAACATGCAAAAATAGCCCAAGCCCTTGCATATGGCTCCAAGTTTATCGCAGTTGATGGAACATATGATGATGCAAATCGAATTGCGGCACAAATTGGCGACAGCAAAGGAATTGGAATTGTCAATATCAACATGAGATCATACTATGTGGAAGGATCAAAAACACTGGCATATGAGGTAGCGGAGCAATTGAATTGGACTGTACCAGATCATCTTGTTGTACCAGTAGGAAGTGGCGCAATGCTAAATGCAATATGCAAGGGATTTGAGGAATTACAAAGTGTTTCGTTACTCAATAATATATCAAACATGCACATGATTGCAGCCCAGCCGCACGGATGTGCACCAATAGTTGATGCATTCAAGAATGGCTCTACCGAAGTAACGCCTGTTGAAAACCCAGATACCATAGCAAAAAGCCTTGCAATAGGGGATCCTGGGGATGGACGCTATGTGCTAAAGAGATTAAAACAGTACAACGGATATGCTGAAGAATCAAACAACGAGGAAATCCTCGACGCTATCTTGCTTTTGGCGCAGACAGAAGGAATATTCACAGAGCCTGCTGGCGGTGTTTCAGTAGCAGTACTCAAGAAAATGATTGATGATGGCAAAATTGACAAAAACGACACTACAGTATGCTATGTTACAGGAAATGGCCTCAAGACAACCGAATCAATCATGGAAGTTTTAGCAAAGCCACAAGTCATGCCTGCAGACGTAGTCAAAATTGCAGCAGTGGTGAACTAGTTGCCAAACATCACATTTACGATACCGTCTGTCCTAAACAAGGGTGGTGGAGAAAAAAAAATCTCTATCGCAGCAGATTCCCTTTTGGATTCTTTTAACAAAGTCTCTGATACCATGGGTGATGACTTTAAGCGCCGAGTCCTAAACGACGATGGTACTCCTCGCTCGCTGATTAACATCTACATTAATGGCAAAAACGCTAGATTCTCTGGTGGAATGAACACATCACTCAAAGATGGTGATGAAGTCTATATTCTGCCTGCAGTAGCTGGCGGCTCTGAGCTATCCAGTAAGGACATTGACAGATATTCCAGACAAATAATGCTGGAGGAAATTGGATATCAGGGACAGCTAAAGCTGCGCTCTGCAAAAATATGCGTAGTTGGTGTTGGCGGCCTTGGAAATCCAATCACAACAAGACTTGTTGCAATGGGTGTTGGGAAATTACGTATCATCGACAGGGATGTAATTGAATTATCAAATCTGCACAGACAGACAATGTTTGACGAGTCTGATGTTGGCCAAGTCAAAGTAGAAGTTGCCGCAAAAAAACTCAAAAAACTCAATCCTGATGTGGAAATTGAATCGCTTCCAATATCAATTAATGATTACACTGCAGTGGATGCAGTGGAAGGGTGCGATGTTGTAATTGATGCGCTGGACAGTGTCAATGCTAGATATGCACTAAACAAGGCATGTGTTGAGAAAAGTATTCCATTTGTGACTGGCGCGGCAGTTGGAGTGTCTGGCCAAGCATTTACTATTCTGCCTGGAAAAAGTGCATGTTATTCATGCATGTTTCCTGCACTAGATGAGGACTCGATGCCTACATGCAGCATTGAGGGCGTGCACCCGTCGATTCTTTCCATAATTGGAGGAATTGAAGTTGCAGAGGCAGTCAAGATAATTCTGGGTAAAAGTCCTAGTCTTGCAGACAAAATACTGCACGTGGATCTTGAGAATCTTGACTTTGTCATGACCAAAACATTTCGTGCAGAAGAATGCCCAGTCTGTGGCAATGGTAAGGTAGAGTCGACACCCAAACAAGAGCTGATAATCGAGGAATTGTGCGGCAGGAATAGGGGGAAGAGAACATTTTCCATCACTCCCACGCAAAAATTTGAAATTGATGTGGATAAAATCACAGGACTGGCACAATCCTTGGAATTTCGAATCGAAAATCAGGGCGATCTTGGGCTGTCCATGAGAACAAACGACCTGTCCGTGAACTTTATGAAAAGGGGCTCTGCAGTCATAGTCGGACCAAAAGATGAAAATGATGCTGTTCTGCTGTACAAGCGCCTCCTAAGCAAAAAAGAAACAATTCCTAACTAGACTTCAACAATATCTGACAATGCTTGTCTTATTCCTATCAACTTCCTTTTTGCAT
>CAYYBJ010000006.1:0-38963 GCA_964470325.1 uncultured Candidatus Nitrosotenuis sp.
TCAGCATCTGGTGAAGACATAATCGCCGAGAACGTTACCGGTACTAACAAAGGACCAGTCAAGGTTACTGTCTCTAGAGGACAGACCTCTGTGATCCTAGGTTATGCTGGAGGTTCTGTTGTAAAGAATGGTGTAATGGATGTAGGTGCAGACAATACCGGAAACGGTGTCTCATCAGTTAGACAATTAGGCCCAATCACAGAGACTTCACCTTCAAGTGGAATCTTTGAGTTTGACCTGGATGTACTATACACTGATGGTCCATCATCATCGACATGTCCAACTACAACAAGCTTTGATTCATTACTAACACCTGGTACAAAGACTACAACTGAGACTGACAGATTTGATACTTCATCAGGCTCATCTGCTGAATATTGTATACTACAAGGTGATATCATCACCGTAGAATACACAGACCCAGCCGATGCATCTGGTGATCAGAATACAGTAACAGACTCGGCAACATTTGACCTAAGAAACGGTGCATTACAATCTGATAAATCAGTCTATATCATAGGCTCAGACATGATCATGACTCTAATCGAGCCAGATCTTGACCTTGATAATGACTTGGCAGAAACATATGATCTGGATCTCATTGAATGGGATTCAGATGCAGCTACCACCACCATGGGTGATAAAGGTGGCTCTACAAACGCTGCCGCATTCGATCCAGAACCATCCGACCTAAGAGAAACTGGTGATAGCACTGGTATATTCCAGACTGTTATCGAAATTCCAGAGACTCTAAGCAACGATAAACTGGAAAGAGGTGAAGAGATTGTACTAGAATACACCGACTGGGGTCCATCTGGTGCTGACTATGTTGGTCAAGAAGATGAAGATATCAACTTGACAATATTCACATCAAACTTTGGTGCAACAGTTGAGCTAGACCAAAAGGTCTACACATGGACTGACAAGGTATACATTACCATAGTAGCCCCTGATCAAAACTTCGACAGCAACCTAATCGATGAAATCGGTGAACAAAACGCCGATCCATTGAAGGTAGCTACTAGAGGCAACTCACTTAACAAGTACAAGCTTGTTGAGACAGGCACTGACACTGGCATCTTCACTGGTGAAGTAATCCTTACAGGATTCAACCACGATGCTAACGGTGCTCAGCAATCAGGCGGTACACCACCAAACACCACAACAGGATCCGGCCCAACAGGCGGTTTCCTGACAGCAGATGACGATGATGGTCTAACAGTATCCTATGAATTCTCAGAGGATGAAACTGTTGTAGGATCAGCATTGATCAGATGGAACATTGGTGAAGTCTCATGGCTAGAAGCTAGCTACCCAGCTAGTGGAACCGGTGTAGTTAGAGTCATTGATCCTGATATGAACTTAAACCCAGAAGCAGTAGACAACTTTAACGCTAACGTCTGGTCCGACTCGGACGCAGGCGGTATTGACTTGACTGTAACTGAGACTAATGAGGCAACTGGAATCTTCGAAGGTACTGTGTTCTTCACAACTACCGACGATTCATCCGGTCACAGACTCAGAGTCGCAGAAGGTGACACCGTCACAGCAGAATACCAAGACAATACACTCCCAGATCCATACACAACTGCAGATGAACTCGATATTACTGGCACTGCGTTTATCGGTACTGTAGTACCACCTCTTGAAAGAGCACCAGCTTCTAACGCAAGAGTTGTTGACGCCTTCGGCAATACCTTAGATGAGGTATCCGTAGACCAACAGGTACAAATCACAGCCGATTTGACAAACGGTCAGGACAGAGAGCAACCATTTGCATACTTGGTACAGATCCAGGATGAAAACGGCGTTACAGTCTCACTAGCATGGATTACAGGTTCATTATCCGCAGGTCAATCATTCAGCCCAGCATTGTCATGGATTGCAACAGCACCTGGAACATACACTGCAACAGTGTTTGTCTGGGAGAGTGTTGACAACCCAACAGCGTTGAGCCCACCTGTATCAGTAGACATAACTGTCAGCTAAGACGAAAATAATACTATCCCTTTTTTCTTTTTTTTACTAGAACAAAACCTAGCGGATGCTATCACAAGTAATATCTAGAAGATTTTTACATACAAAACAAATGAAGTTACTAGTAATCTCGTTATTCGTATCGTTTCTTGGTTTACCGTTGGCGTTTGCAGAACTCGATGTATCAACTGATAACCAGGTCTATTCTCCAACCAAGCCAATGTTTGTCTATGGCAAAGCCCTTCCAAACGAGGATGTCATTCTTAGGATCTTTGGACCAGACAATACCATAGTGACATTTACGCAAATTCCAACAGATGATGATGGCAGCTTTCAAACAGAGTTGTTTGTCTGGCCAGAATCATCCACCTCTTTTCCCTTTGGAACATATTCCGTTGAGGCAATAAGCACAGAACAGGGAGGATTATCCAAAAAAATTGACATTAAATTCTTGGAGACGACAGATCTGGAAAAAGTTCCAATTTCTAGGTCTGTTATGACACTGGTCTTTGCCCCAGAAACAGCTGCAATAGAGCAACCAATGCGAATCTTTGTGCAGACAACCAGCGATGGATTGTTGGTAGGCGGCAGTCCTGAGAAATTGCTAGGCACATCCCACGTTCATTTGCCTGACGGCCAAGTAGTGAATCTATCTACTTCGTTTAAGACATTGCATCAGGGACTGTATTTTGCAGAATTTATCCCAACTCAGGAGGGAACACACGTGTTTCACGTGGTCGCCTTTTCCCAGGGTACAATATCTCATGGCTCATCAGCCACTGTTGTATTAAAACAGGACATTGGGGGAATATCAAAGCAAATCTTGGAATTGAATTCTGTTTTAGAAGATACGTCATCGGAGCTTGACAATCTAAAATCCGAAATAGAAGGGTTTGGCTCTTCACTGAACTCTGCTAGCCAAAATATTGATTCTAGTGTTACATCAATTTCAAATTCAGTTAAAAACATGGAGACTGCATCACAGCAGCTAAACTCTTTGCTGTTTCCTATAGTTGCATCAATTGCAATAATTGTGGCATTGCAGATAGTTATTCTTGCAAGAAGAAGATAGTCATGCCATGAAAATATTTCCAATCAAGATATTTTCTGTAATTTTATGCATCTTATTGATATCGTCTGTTTTTTCAAGCTCTTTTGCATTTGACAAATTAGATAATCAATCAGGCCAAGAGCTGGCAACAAATCAATACACCAAGCTGGTTTTAGTACCGCCAGAAGCATTACAAAATCACAAGCTAGAGCGTTACTTGGTTTTTGGCCATGGCTCTGCTAATGACATTGGCACGAGCACAATTTCTAGTGTTAATAGCAATAACGGATTTTTCTCTATTGCCGTATTATCGGAATCATCAATTCCAATTCTCAATGCACGAGGATATCAAATAATCAAGGACTTTCCGCTAGAGTTTCACAGCGCAGATCGGAACACATTTTTTCAAATGGATACAATACGGGAATCCGGCGGATCCGAGCTTGCACAAATAAAATACAATTACACAGGCTCTGGAATCAAAATAGCTATAGTGGATACTGGAGTTGACTTTTCAAATCCTGATCTAAAAGATTCCCTGGCGCGAGATGAACAAAACATTCCAATAATGCTTGATGCAGACGGGCAGGGCCTTGTGCTTACAAATGCGACGTTTATTGCAAATATCGACAAGTATGGTGTAATACAAAACACCACAAAGCCTGTAATTGAGAAAATAAACAAATCACTTGAGAAAAACGCAACATCAAATGTGTATTTGACAAAAGACGGCGTCTTTTTGAACCTAAAGCAAAAAGGCAAGGGCACTCCAATATCAATTTACAATTCCTTTTTTCCCGCAAGCGGCCTCGCACCAAAATTCAATGGTACCATACTAGACGATTACAAAATAGGAAAGACCAAGCACGACTATATCAAATCCGCAAGCGGTGTCTATCACTTTGGCATGATGTACCAAGGTGCAATGCAGGGACCATTTACCAGCGTCCAGGCAGTTCCAGTGCTTGTGGTTGACTCGCAAAATCCTGGCATATATGATACCATCATCCCAGATCTTACCACATCCTGGAATGATTATACCAAGTTTGATCTAAAAAAGGGACAAAAGCCGGAATATGATTTTGATTTCACAGATGAAACCCCAATTAAGATTGGCTCTGGCAATGAATTTTTGGTGTATGATTCCAACAAGGACGGCAAGCTGGATTATAGCGCCGGAACAGTTGGTGCGCAAATAGTAGATGTCTATGGAGTAATGTCGCAAAACAAGTCCTCTGTGGATAGGTTTCTCAAGGCAACAAATGGAACACTACTGCCTCCACTGGATCCAAGGGGGAACTTTTTTGGTGTAATGACTGACTTTGTCGGCCATGGGACAGGTGCCGCATCATCGATATCATCTAAAGGAAAAGAGCAATACGACATTTACAACAACACAAAAAAGTATACATTGCCTGGCGTTGCGCCTGGAGCAAAAATAATTCCAGTCAAGGCGCTTTGGTTTGGCGACACCGTCTATGGCTGGCTGTGGGCGTCTGGATTTGATAATTACAACAACACTTGGAAGTTTTCTGGAAAACCAAGGGCTGACATAATATCTAACAGCTGGGGCATTTCCAACTTTCCATCACTAAAGACAACGCCCGGAGTTGATGTTCTATCTCAAATTGTAAATGTGTTATCAACACCCCAGTCAGTTGACCCAAAATATCCCGGTGTGACAATAATTTCCAGTGCTGGCAATGCAGGGCCTGGCTATGGTACAATAGGTCTGCCCAATGCAGCTCCATTTGGAATCACAGTTGGTGCTGCCACCAACAATGCCTATGTTGGATATGGGGCATTCAAGGGCCAGCCTAGATTTGGCAACACCACCGAGCACGCAAATCACATGGTTGATTTTTCTAGTCGAGGTCCAAGCATAATTGGAGACCCAAAGCCAGACCTGCTAAACACCGGAGCATACGGATTTGTGCCAAGCAATGTTCTCAAGGCAAAGAAAAATTCCAAGGCCGAATCATTCTCAATGTTTGGTGGAACAAGCATGGCAGCGCCACTGGTGTCTGGCTCTGCTGCAATTCTAATGCAAGGCCTAAAGGAGAAAAATTATGACTATGATCCTTTTTTGATAAAAAACATTCTCATGTCTACTGCCAGTGACTTGCACAACGATCCCTTTACACAGGGATCTGGATTTACCAACTCCTACAAGGCAACACAGTTTGTCAACGGCCACGGTGGTGTATTTGTTGTGCATAACAATTCCACATATCATAAAATACGAGATGTACTTGATCTGCCAATGTCAAGACTAAACCAGACAATTCCTGGATTTGATATCTTCAAGATGCCTGAGAAATCATATCCACACACTGGTTGGTTTGGCGGACGGCTGGCACCTGGCGATACCAGCACAACTATATTCACAATAGAAAATCCCGGCAACCAAACCATGACCATACAAATAATTCCGCAAAAAATCTCACTAGTTGCAAAATCTGAGATAAATTCCACCACAAAGCTTCGACTCAAGGATATTCTGTACAACAAGACTGATGTGTTTAGGCCTGACTATATCAAACTAGAATATGTGTCAAAATCTGATTCGCTATCATCATACTATGAAAACAAAGCAGACGTAATACCAAAAGACGCAGAATTAATGGTAATGAATCTGAATTTTGCATTCTCTGACTTTATGAACAAGACTGAAAAGCTCTATGCGTCTGATATGAAGATTGCCTCTCTATACCTCTATGACTGGCATGACAAGGACGGCGATTCCCAAGTCTCTAGCAGTGAGCTGTCCTTGGTAAATCGCGGCGGCTCGTGGGGAACGGTTCAGGAGCTGCGCGTGTCTGACCCAAATTCCAAATTTGAGCACACTCCGCTGGTTGGTGTCTATCCGGTGCCTATCAGATACTCGTACTGGCAGGGAGAAATAAAGAAAAATTCTACAGAGATGAATTACAAACTATCTGTCAATTATTACAAAAAGCAGGATTGGACTGACATCTGGGTTGACAATGGTATGGTGCAGGTGCCTCCGCACGGAACTGCCAAAGTTAGTGCAACCATACTAGTTCCAGAGGATGCCAAGCCAGGCATGTATCAGGGATTTATCAGATTCATTGGAAACAATCACACCGCAAATGCGCCAGTGTCGTTTGGTGTTGTATCACAAGTACAAAAGGACAATCTTGCTGTAATTTCAGGACAGAAAAATTCCGACATTCTATATGGCAATGGATACATCAAGGGGGCGTTTGATATGACAAACAGGTACAATGCAGGAGACTGGCGTCAATACTATTTTGACATTGATGATTCCACAATCAATACTGCATCAATTGACATTTCTTGGAAGGACTCTGATACCAATTTTTCCGCATTTGTAATTGATCCGCAAGGAAGAATAATACAAAGCAATGTCCCATCTGGTGTGTTTGGCCAGCTTCTTGATTGGCCTACATCTGACTGGCTTGGAACTACGCCATTTAGCGAGGGTGGTGGATTTTATCCAGTCAAAAACAAGGATGCAACATCTACGTTATTGTCTGCGCCAATAAACCAAACAGGAACATACACCTTATTATTGCACTCGACATTGTTTGGAGGCCAATCCACTACCGAGCCATTTACTGTAATTGGAAGGTTTTCCTCAATAACTGCAGACGATGCGCCGCCAGAGATTTCATTTTCAATTGATTCCTTTACCAGTGTGATTCCATCTCTCACAGTAACTGATGATGGAAATGTTTCTGTTCGGTATTATCTTGATAATACAGAAATTACTGATCTATCCACAATACCTGAAGGACAACACACACTCAAAATAGAGGCAACTGATGATATTGGAAATACATCAGTTCAGTTTCACTCGTTTGTCTTGGACAAGACTGCCCCACAAATACTGGTAAAAAATCCTCAAGACAATGCGAAAATATCTGGCATACTCAATCTGGACTATATCATACATGATGAAAATCTTGATGAGATCTCAATATCGTTGCCTGATGGCACCATAATACAAAACCAAACCTCGCTTGACTTTGATACATCTGGTCTAGAAGGCAAATACGAAATAATCATTACTGGCGTGGACAAGGCTGCAAACAAGAGTCAGAAAACCATACCAATTGAAGTATCTCAGAATTTCTCGACGCCAAGCCATAATACCA
The DNA here is from genome assembly GCA_964470325.1 of uncultured Candidatus Nitrosotenuis sp. GTDB lineage: Archaea > Thermoproteota > Nitrososphaeria > Nitrososphaerales > Nitrosopumilaceae > Nitrosotenuis. The sequence continues at coordinate 7,171 of CAYYBJ010000006.1, forward strand.
AAAATAATACCAAAAATAATACCAAAAATGATATCAAATTTGATTACAATCTTGTTCTGCTAGTGATTGCTATAGTAATTGCGATCGGAATTTCTGTATTCATAATTTTAGGAAACAAGTCTCAAAAATCACACCGACACTGAAACAAGGTTTATAAGAAAAGTTTCGAAAAGCAGCTCTGGATGTCGCAAGGGGATAGTATCAAACCATCTACGCTATCGCGACGAGATTTTCTAAAATTAATGGGCGCTGCAGGAACCGCACTGACATTTGCTCCATTTGTGCCGTGGGGCAAATTCATGCCAAATCCGGACAGTGCTAAAATCGAAAAGGTGCCAGTCATACTACCTGATGGCGGCCAAGCAAACGTTAACACTTTTCCAACAAATCACGCCGAAGTCATCACCTATCCAAAAACCGGCGACCGAGTTCTCGATGAGGAGGCATTTAGAAAATGGCAGTTTATTCGATTACCTGAAGAGCTAGGTGGCGGCAAAAACGATGCTTCATCATTTAGGGCATACAGCATGGTGTGTTTGCACTTGTGGTGTTTATGGAAATATTGGCCACAGGAAGGACGTAAAAGAGGCGAATGTCCGTGCCATGGAAGCATGTACAACCCAATGACTGGAACTGCATTTGCAGGACCTGCATCTTTACAGGCGGCACCGTCTAACACACTTGCAAATCTAGACTTGGAGGCGGATGCCAAAGGAGATCTGTGGATAATGCCCGCCAAATTTTCACCAGACAAAAATGGAGTAGTAGGATATGGCCGTTTCGTTGAGTAGGCGTACTGGTACTGTTGCCTTTTTGTACTGGATCTGGGACGGCCTAGAAAGAACTGTATTTACTGGTGTAAAGTTTTCATTCCCGTCTAGATTTGTCAGCCCGTTTGGATTTTTGGGAATGCTTACCTTTATTGTGTTTGTAATACTGGGCGTTTCCGGCGCACTGCTCATGTTCTATTACATGCCTATACTGGACAGGGCGTGGGACAGTGTAGAGAAAATCAACAATGTTGTGCCGTTTGGATTCCACATTAGAAACATTCACTATCACGGCTCTAATGCAATGGTGCTCTTGGCCATATTGCACATGTACTATCAATACTTTAGCGGCAGATACAAAATCAGAAATGAAATCCTGTGGGTAACTGGCGTCATACTTGGAACGGTAACAATTCTTGAGGCATTTACTGGATACGATATCATATTTAGCGAACGAGCAGAACTTGCAATTAGTATTGCAGCATCACTGACTAACTCTATACCTGTGGCTGGGCCTACCATACGCGATGCCATGTTTGGATCTGGGTTCTCGGATTTTGTGCTAAGATTCTATGCGCAGCACGTCTTTGTATTACCACTGGTAATGCTTGGACTAATGGCAGTACACTTTCCCCGATTCCTAGTATTTGATGTGCCAATGGTAATGGCAATATCTGGTGCTATTCTGATTACCGGAGGTGTGTTCCCAATTGACATGGGATTCAAGTTCGAGCCAACGGTGCCGCCTGGAATTACAGTTCCAGAGTGGTATCTGACAGGCCTGTATGCCTTTTTGAGGACCCAGTACGACAAGTTCGTAACCGGAGTATTATGGCCTGGACTGTTCATAGGCGCATTGTTGTTGGTTCCATTCCTGGATAGATATAAGAAATTCTCTTGGAAAGATAGGCCAATGATTACTGCCTTTGGAATTACTGGCATTGCGCAAATAATGGTCACAACATATTGGGGCTTTTACATCCCATCCGATACTACAATTCCTCTAGTGCAGAGACTAGTCATTGACCCAATATTCTTCTACTTGGTCATGATACTGCTAGTGCCGCTAGGATTTGGCTTTAGCTATATGATGATAAAGATGGCACAGGAAGCAGAGCGCAAGGCAAAGCTGAACAAGGACAAGGGTCCAAAAAAGGTAGCAGAGATTAATTTATCCCAAAAATGGATAAACTGGGTCATAATTGGTCTGCTGGTATTCCAAATCTATCTAAATATTGCAGCGTATAATGCAGCAATTACGGGCCTCAACAACCTGTCGTTGTTCTTTACCGGCCTAATACTGATCGTGTTTGCAGGAATGTTCCATGTGTATAGGTATGGCATGTCCGAGGCAAAGCGACCTCCGCCACCGCCACCAGTACAAGAGCCTCAGCTAGAGCAGGCACCAGTCCCAGAGACACCAAAAGAACTTCCAAAAGAAAAGACTGAAAGCTAAACTTATAAGACTTTTAGCGACCAGCAAAATAGTTGAGCAGCAAACCAACATCGAGCCATGCATATGGAATTGGCGTCATTGCAGTAATAGTTGGCACTGCAATTGGAATTGGTTACTATCAAATGTATTATCTTCCGGAATCTCTGGCAAAACCAAAGATATCTGAGGAAATTCTAAATCCTCCAGACAAAATAGAGGTAAAAATGATCAAAGGCTCTGATAGCCCCGAGCAAAAGGACAACTTTGTTCCAAAGCTGATCAACGTCCAGCTAGGTGTAGACAATCGTGTAATATGGGTAAACGATGATGGAACCCCACATACAGTCACGCCTGATAAACCATATGAAGACTCGTACAGCGGTGAATTTGACTCTCCAGGTGTAGTAAAGCCAGGGGAGCACTATGAATTTCTCTTCACAGAGAATGCCGAAATTGACTATCACTGCTCACCTCACCCATGGATGAAGGGCAAAGTAGTGGTCACAAAGCAGAGATTCTAGGAAAAACTGGCAAAGACTACGTCATTTTCAATTTCTTTGTGCTGCTCTATTATTGATGCGCGGAATTTTACGTCGTGCTTTTGTATAGGCTCAAAGGTAATCATTGCGGTAAAGTCTGCCTTGTTGTTTGGCATTGAATCTTGGCTGATAAAAAGGCGTGAGCTGCGCTGGGAGATTTTTTTGCCATTATATGATGTAAACAGCATTAGTTCGTTAGAGCCAATAATTTGAGTATTGAGAACTATGCTGTCGTATTTTCCGGAGTAATTTACTTGTATTATACCTATGATGTCGGAATTCGGCTTGATGTTTTTGTCGTTTAGAATGATTTCAATGTCTTTCATGACATGGCGCAGGATACAATGTTAAATAATTTTTTAGGTGGCGGGCCAGAAGGGCTTCGATCCCTTGACCACTGGATTAGAAGTCCAGCACTCTATCCATGCTGAGCTACCGGCCCAAACACCTCAAAAGGTGCTGGCATTTTAAGGGTTTTTACAGCCATTTTTTCTGATTTGATTCTCTGATCAGCTTGAAGAGAAATTGCTGGCAGTATCCTGAATATTGTCCAAAATAATCCGTAATTTGTTGGTGCAGTAACTGGTATTTTTTTTGCGTAATTGTTTTTCCTGTAAAAGAAAATCTGTCTGGATAATACTCTTGCAGGCTGCGAATTATCCATCTGTCCAGAGGAAATGCCTCTGTCTTTTCTAATGAGAACAACAAGATACAATCTGCAACCTTGTTTCCAATTCCAAATACCTCTAACAGGGATTCCTTTGCGGTATGATATCTTGCTTTTTTTAGATGGTTAAAATCAATTGTACCTTGTTCGACTAGGCTTGATGCACCCTTGACAAATGGCGCTCGATAGCCCAAACCGCACGACAATAGCTCGGATTTTGTTGCACTTGCTAATGTTTTTGGTTTCGGGAATGTGTAAAATTCTTTGTTTTGGAATTTTACTTTGGTGCCAAACTTTTTTGTAATGTTTTGCAGAGTCCTTTTGATGTTTTGTATGCTGGAATTGGATGAGATAATAAATGATACATAGCACTGGAATGGGTCCTGTCGCATCAGCCTAAGTCCTGAGAATTTCTTGGCTGCTTCTTTTATGATTTTGTCGCGCGATATTGTTTTTATCACTTTGTTGAAATTGTCGTCTTCTCTAAACAAATCATAGTCGTGTTTTTTATATGATGATACAATTTCTGGCTCATTTTGATCCACTGATAAGACATCAGAGCCGTTAACTCCATACCACTTGGAACCAGATTTTTCCCACAAAAACACTTGGCCACTGTTGATTGTATGATCTAGATTGATTTGCATTATACTGTGATGGTGTCGCCCATCTGTGGGGCGTGCGCGTCAAAGCCAAAGCGCTCGTTGATTTCTTGTGCAAATTTCATGCAAGAGTTTCCGTCACCATGTATGGTCAAAACCTTGGGGTTGCCCCTGATTTTTTTCATTAGATCAAAGAGCGCGTTTCTATCGGAATGGCCTGAAAACTCGAACTGGCGTACCTGCGCCTCTGCCTTTCTTTCCCTTCCTTGAACCGAAATCTTGCCTGAATCTAAGAGCCTTCTGCCTGGCGTGCCCTCTCCCTGGTATGACACCAAAGCAATTCCGTTTTTCTTGTCCAGCGCTAATTCTTGCAAATAAAACACGGCGTTTCCGCCAACTAGCATTCCTGCAGGAGATATTACAACACAGGGCTCTGATAATTCTCGCTTGCGCTCTGAATGGGTTCGCACCCAGACTGTATTTTCTATTGCATCTACAAAGACCTCATAATCGCGGAGATATTCTGGATATCGTAATAACACTTCGTTGACACTTAGTGCCATGCCGTCCATGATTATTTTGTGCTTGAACTTTGCGTTCTTTAGAATGCATGCAATTTCTTGGGATCGTTCTACTGAGAATGCGGGGACAAACAGGGTTCCCTTTTGATCCAGTATTTCATTTGCAAACTCGATGAACTTTTCCTCGGATTCTTTTCTTGGCATCTGCTCTGTCTGGGAATAGGTGCTCTCTATGATGAGCAAGTCTATTTCTCCAATATCCAAGTCTGCCTCTCGCAGCATTCGAGAACCATTTACGTTAATGTCTCCGGTGTAGAAGAGTTTCTTTCCCTCTGATTCTATCAGTATGGTTCCACCGCCGACAACGTGGCCGGAATTCCGAAGCTCAAATGATGATTTCCCTCTTGTGATTTTTTCTTTGAAACCAATTCTTTTGGCATGAGAGTACATCTTGTGCACTTCGGGCAGGCCAAAGGGGTGGGCTTCTTTTTCTAGACGCAACATGTCTTCAATTAGAATTCGACTAAGATCAAATGTGGGAGGAGTTGCATAAACGGGACAGGTGCCACTCACATACATCAACGGTACATAACCGGAATGGTCCAGATGAGCATGTGTCACTATGATGGAATCGACTTCCTTTGGCATCACATGCATTGGGGCCTGCAAATTTTTTCCCAGGTTTACTCCATAATCTAGGAGATAATTATGATCCTCGCAATTTACCAAAAAGCCGGATCTGCCCACTTCGAGGCCTGCTCCTAAAACTTTGACCTTCAAGAGCTTGGGATGGTTTTAGGTCTATGTTAAAAGGTTGTTACAAGATCGACTGATCGTTGCGCTAATAATGTAATCTTCAAAAGCTTTAATTAGTCAAACCTAAGATCCTCTTTCATGGGTAGAACTTTTGACCAATGGTGGAGTTCAATTCCTGCAGACCTACGCAACAAAGTTCGCGCAGGCGATGAAGGAAACAAACCACTGTTAAACCAAATTAATTGGGTTTGGGTAAAAAATCTGATGGACAAAAGAGCTGACTTGAATCCAAGCGCAGCTGAATTGCTAGATTGGGTAACAAGCGGCCAAATCGACGCAATGCGAAAGTAAAAACCATCTGTATACCTTTTTTATATTTTGTAATTTTGTTGTGGGTCTGATCGAGCTTGTCCGATCAAAAAATAACGCTGTTGAATATTTCAATCATGGTTTAAATAGTTAGCAACAACAAATTACATCAAGTGAAATAAATGCCAATAGCAATACTTCCAGACGTTGACGAACAAAGATGTATTGGCTGCGCACTGTGCGTAGAAATCTGTACATCTCTTGGCCCAGACGTACTCCGAGTAAAGCCTGTTGAAGGCTGGAAGAGAGGTAAGGCATTTGTCTTTTATCCAGAAAGATGCATCTCAGACGGAGCATGCATCGGCGTTTGCCCAACAAAGGCAATCTTTTGGATGAGACCAATGAACTACACCGCTGGTCAACCAGTTCCTCTTCACAAGAACGGAGTTTTCGTAAAAGGCTGGGCAGAAGACGCAGGTCTTTAGACCGCATTCTTTCTTTTTACTTTTTTATTTGTCTAGTTTTGACTGATTTTGGTATTTTTTGAGATTTTAGGAATTTGTTTTTCTCTAGGTGGATTTTATCGAATTTGTTGTTTTTTAGAAAAATTTGCCAGGTCTTTGCAAACTCGGTAAATTCTTGTGGGCTTGCGTTTGTATGTGCCATTACATAATGCGCTGCTGGATACAAATCCGAGATTTCAAGCGGTATTAGCCCTAGATATGGGTTGAACTGGCAAAACTGAACCTTCTCTGATTTGTATTTTTTCTTGATTTTGGCATAATCGCCGGAAAGATAGAATGGCTTGTCTGTTGCGTCGCGTAATATCACTAACTCCTTTTTGTCTGTCTTGAAATTTCTGACTGTTTTGTGGTATGATAGAATCTCTGGTCGGAATTGGTCCTCTGGGGTGTATAGGAATAAGGCCTTGTCCTTGAATTTTGGCGTAGTTTTTGCCAAATAATCGGAATTTGCAGTAAATACATCCAGGGTTTCGTATAGTTTTGGGTGCGCCTTTATCTTTTTGACAATGTACTCCCAGAGACGTCCCTCATGGATTGCCTCCTTGGTCCTATCCACTTCGGACTTTATGGCGTACAAATTGTGCAGGGCTATCTGGGGGATTCGCTCATCTGGTGATAATTCTGATAGTGACTTGGGGGTGTATTTTGTGCAGATCTCGCAGTTGCAGGCAAAATACTGCATCTCGGTTAGGTGGTTTGTTCTATCATCAGAGATGTATCTGTCATGCTTTGCGTATAGCATGTAGGATGCTGAATCAAATGTATCGTATCCTAGGGCAATTGCAATTGGTATTGTTAGTGGATGACCTGCGCCAAAGAGATGCAGTGGAATGGAATCTGGAATTAGCTTTTTTGCCTCCAGTATTATTTTTGCCAAAAGACCATACTCATATGATTCCATTACCTCAACTGGGCTTCCAAATGCAAGCATCTGATATCCTTGGTCTAGTAGGGTGCTAGTTGACCTTCTTACAAGGTCTAGATGCTCTGCTCCCTGAATTGGGCCTACCCAGATCTGGCCGTTTTCTTTTTTGTTGTTGAATGTTTTTTGTGTTACCTGTAGGGTATGGTCGACATAGTCTTTGGCCTTTTTCTTTGGCAGGCCGTACCCTGTCGGCTTGTCAAGCGGAATGGCAATGTCTGTCATTATTTTTTGCTCATAGTCGGCCATGGCGTCTGGTGTGACATCTACTTGACCGTATTCTAGGACTTGGTAGCCGCCGGAATCTGTCATGACACTCCCATCGAATTTTATTATATTGTGGATGCCGCGTTTTGCAGCTTCGTCTCCCCAGCGCTTCATTGTAATGTATGCATTTGTGATAACCAGATCAAAACCCATCTGCCTTAGCTTTGATGGCGGAATGCTTTGCTTTACTGGATGCACCACTGGGACAAATGCCGGAGTCTCTACCTTTCCGTGGTTGGTTTGCAGCACTGCGATTCTTGCTGCAAGGTCTGTCTTTAGAATTTCAAACATGGGATCACTTTTTGTTTGGGAAAAACCGTGGCAGGTCTCCCTTTGAGGCAACCATGTCGAGCCAGTCGATTTTATCTCCCTTGAATTTGCGCTTTAGAATCAAGCCTATTTTTGAGCTGATTTGGCCCTGTGATAGATTTGTTGTGTTTATCTGAAATGTCTTTTTCATACCAAAACTTGCTACTGTGTCATATTCAATTATGCCTAGGATTTCACTGCCTACATTTTCAATAATTTTTTTCTGCGAGTATTTTCTTTTTTTGTAAATTGGGATTAGCTTGTACGGATTTTTTCGCAAGATAATTGCCGTACTGACTTGGGCCTTGTCCAAAACATATGGAGCTAAATGTCCAACTATAATGCTGTTCTTTTTTGCCAATTTTTTTATGATTTTGGCTAGCTTTTTTACGTCAACGTCTAGTGTAGAGCCAGATTTTTTGTAAATCTTGTTTTGTATTGCTATTTGGTTTAGGTCTAGCACTGGCAGGCCTAACTTTTCTGACATCTTTTTTGTTATGGTGTGTTTTCCCACTCCTGGATTGCCAGTGATTACTAACATGTAGGGGCTAGTTTTGCTCCACATTAAACAATTTCTGCAATCCTAATAAGAAGTGGCGATTTTTTTGTTCTTGATGTTCATTGGATTATTGGGCAAGGCAAACGTGGGAAAATCTACATTCTTTTCTGCAGCCACTGAAACTGCTGTTCCAATTGGGAATTATCCATTTACAACAATAGCGCCAAACATTGGAGTAACATACGTCAAGACAAAATGCGCATGCAAGCACTTTGGCATATCGCACCAAAACCCAATGTGCCTTGATGGTGTGCGTTTGGTTCCTGTCAAAATCATCGATGTTGCAGGACTGGTTCCGGGAGCACATGAAGGAAAAGGCCTTGGCAATAGATTCCTAGATGATGCAAGGCAGGCAGATGTTCTGATTCATGTTGTAGATATAGCAGGCACTACAGATATTCAGGGACAGCCGGTTCCTGCCGGCACACACAATCCAATTGAGGATGTCGCGTTTGTTGAAAACGAGTTCAATCAGTGGTTCAAGCAAATCCTGATGAGGGAGTGGCAAAAACTGCTCAAGGAAATACTGCAAAAAACAGCAACACTAGTAGAGGGAATTACGCGAAGATTTTCCGGCCTTGGAATCAAAGACTATCAGGTATCTGATCTGCTAAAAGAGACGGGCCTTGCGACAAAAAAACCAACAGAGTGGAGCGAAGATGATATTTTACACTTTGTGACAAAGCTACGCAAAAAAACAAAACCTGTACTCATTGCTGCAAACAAGGCGGACCTCTGCAAGGATCTCTCCATAATTGATACTCTAAAAAAGGAAAATCATGTGGTAACATGCAGTGCTGAATCTGAATTGTTGTTGCGCAAGGCAAGCAAGGCAAATCTGATAAAATACATTCCAGGGGAATCATCATTTACAATAACAAATGAATCTACGATAAATCCGCAGCAAAAGCAGGCACTGGACTTGGTAAAATCGGTAATGGCAAAAATCCAGATCACCGGTGTGCAGGCAGCAGTTAATTGCGCAGTATTTGATGTCCTAAAATTCATCACAGTATATCCAGTGGAAGATGAGACCAAGCTCTCAAACAAGGACGGAGTTGTGTTGCCTGACGCAAGGCTTCTTCCTAGTGACTCCACTGCAAAGGAGCTGGCGGGAACCATACATGCGGATCTGGCAAAGGGATTCTTGCACGCAATTGATGCAAAAACAAAACAGAGAATCAGCGGAGATCATGTGCTCAAAGACGGCGACGTAATCAAGATAATCTCTAGTATGAGTCGTGGATAGAATGCTCTGCCTGGGAATAGAAAGCACCGCTCACACATTTTCATGCGCCGTTGTGGAAAAGAGAAACGACAAGGGCAAAATTCTATCTGATGTGCGAAGAATCTATCGCCCGCCAGACGGGCAAGGAATACATCCACGCGAGGCATCGCGACACCACATAGAACACAGCTCTTCTGTTCTGTCAGAATGCATGAGACAAGCAAATCTTTCCATCAGAGACATTGACATCATTGCGTATTCTGCTGGGCCTGGACTTGGACCGTGCCTGCGAGTCTCTGGCGTAATAGCTAGGACCATATCCTCGTATTACAAAATTCCGATCTATCCTGTGAATCACGCAATAGGGCACATTGAGTTAGGCAAAATGCTCACAGGCGCCAAAGATCCCTTGGTGTTGTTAGTATCAGGGGGTCACACAATGCTTGCGGCATTCAAGCACAAAAAATGGAGAATATTTGGAGAGACACTAGATATCACACTGGGCCAATTGTTGGATCAGTTTGGACGCTCACTTGGGTTTGCGTCACCATGTGGGAAAAAAATCGAAGAGCTTGCGCAGGAATCTGAGAAATATATGGAATTGCCATACGTCGTCAAGGGAAACGATGTCTCGTTTTCTGGATTAATGTCTGCTGCAAAAAGAATTTCCAAGAATAAACAAGATGCTTGTTATTCTTTACAGGAAACTGCATTTGCGATGATTGGGGAGGCAGCAGAGCGAGCCTTGTCGTTTACAGAAAAAAAGGAATTGCTAATCGTTGGTGGAGTTGCAGCAAACAAAAGACTATCACAAATATTTCGGCAAATCTGCGCAAGGCAAAAGGCAAAGTTCTTTGTCTCGCCACTGGAATATTCCGGAGACTGTGGCTCGCAAATTGCATGGACTGGACTGCTAGAGTCTAGTGCGAAAAAGGGTGCAAAAATTCAGGACACATTCGTTAGGCAGTCTTGGAGATTAGACACGGTACAAATCGATTACTGATTCATTGCCTTTTTGATGTCTTTTTCCCAGCCGCCGGTGCTAAAGACGCCGAACTTGAAGGTTTTTCCGCCGTCTTGGGTTTTTGCAGTAATGCAGATCTTTTTTATGAAGAGTCCTTCCTTCCAGACCTTTTGAATATCGCCTAACGGCACATCCATGACTGTTTCTTCTACGCGTTTGGTAAAGTCTGCAATTCTTCCACGGGTCTTGTCAAAGGCAAGCCTCTTGTTGGTGAGTGTGAGAATTCCGGCACCGAGGCTGTCTTCATTGCAGTCTTCTTGCTTTAGCCGCTTTTCAGAATCGTCCACGGTATACTCCAATTTTGGTTATTATATAAAAATTAAAGAAAATAGAATGAAAAATTCTATTGGTATTGTTGCTTTAGCTTGGTCTTTTTCTTACCTTTAGCTATTTGGGGTTTTTTCTTTGATTTTTCCACTTTCTTTTCTTCCTTCTTTTCCTCTTTCTTCTCTACTTTGGCCGAGGTCTTCTTTTCCACTTTCTTTTCCATCATCTTTTCTTCCTTGACTTTTTCCATGCTTTTTTCGTCTACTTGGATTGCATCCAACAAAACGTTCTTTCTTGAGCTTCTGGAGTCATCCCATGCTTCAAGTATGATTGAGGATTTTTGTACTGGAGCTGCAAACTCGAATGTGAATTCCACCACTGTCCTAAATGAATCGACTGGCGTTGCAGTGTATTTGACATTGGTTAGCATCTTGTCAAAATCCAAGACGTCTAGCTTTTGAGTTCCATCAAAGTTTTGTATAAACGCAATTCTTGCCTTTTGAGTTTGGTCTCGCTCGCCCTTATAGTCAGCAACTGCAAACGATGCATATCTTAATGCGGAAGTTCCACTATTTTCGTATATCATCATCTTTACGGTGACTGGCTGGCCTACGACTAGCATTTGGGTTGGGATTGTTTGTGTAAATCCTGAAATGTCAAATGACTGGTCGTTTATCATCAACCCCTTTTCGACTAGCATTCTTCCATCATCTAGGGTTCCTAGTGTTGGTGCCTCACAGTCACCGTCGCATTTTGAATTTTCTGCAAACGATTCCTGAGCGGCAACTGAGCTTACCAAAATTATTGCAAGAAAAGTTGCGAAGATTGGTCTATTCATTGAGTGTGTTGATGTGTAGTTCTGCTTTTAAGTGTAGTTCCAAATTAGTACTAAATTCAGAGCCTGCTACAGTTTTAGCTGTCTTGTAATCTCGGACAGAATTTGCTTGTTTGCGGCAGCCACAAATGACAGTCTTGTACCGTATGACAAGTCAGAGTCTAGTGGCTTTAGTTTTTGGTCCAGAATTGTTCCACCGGCTTCCTTTGATATGATATAGCCTGCCGCCATGTCTGTTACTCTGATTTTGTCTCGAAGATCGATATACACATCGATTAGACCCCGAGCAAAGAGTGCTAACTCTAGGGCATTTGCACCTAGGTGTCTTGAGTGATTTGAATTCTCAAATATTGGCTGAATTCTCTTTACTAGCTTTGGTTTTGCGCCGGAGACATTGATCCCAACAATTTTGTAGACTGGGGTTTTTTTGTGGACTGTGATCTTTTTGTTATTCAGATATGCGCCTTTGCCTTTTGTTGCCCAATACATATCTCCGCTTGATAGATCAGTGACTACGCCATCTGTGATTGAGCTGAGCTTGTTCTTTGGCGCAAATGCCAATGAACAGCAAAAAAATGGAATACCGCGCACTGCGTTTGCCGAGCCGTCGATTGCATCCATTATTACAAATCCCTTTGGGTTCTTTGATAATTCTACTCGGCCGCACTCTTCGCCTAGGACAATGCAGTCGAACCTTACTTTTTTTAGATAATCCAAAACAGTTTTTTCTGCAACAATGTCTATTTTTCTAGAAATATCTCCACCCTTGCCTATTCCATAGTCTTTTGCAGCTGACTTGGTTCCTGCCAAGTCCTTGACGTTTTTGTAGACTAGCCTAGATGCCTCTTGTAGGACCTCGATTGGTTGCATAAATGCTTGGAAATTTTTTCCCAATTTAAGTCAAGAAATCTTGAAAGGCTAAATAACTAGATGAAAAGCTAAGCATCTAGATGAGTGGCAAGAACCAGTCTATAGTCTCCAAAGAGGCTCTAATGTCTACTAAATCTGGCAAGCAGATAATCAAACAAGGACTGTTCAAGTCAAAGGGATTCAAGCTGTTCAACCAATACAAAGAAGAGGCGGAATCCGAGTTTCCAAAATTTGCGCAAAGATTTGCAGATGATCTACTCAGAGAGATAAAAAATGACTCGACTCCTGCATCTACACAAAAAGCGTTTGCACAAGAGGTAGGCACAGACGAAATAATACTACAAGACGCAGAAATTCCTGCGATCAAGGACAAGCTAGAAAATCCTGACGTTTTGCGGGACAGAGTCTTGCGAATTTTAAATTCCAATTTTGTCAAAATGACATTACCCGTGTTTTGTGCTCTGTATGATGCGGCAGCTGAATACACTGGCACAAAATCTGCACAAATGCGACAGGACCTAGTTGATGGTCATATTATGGCAATAGATCTTTCAGAGCCAATGGATAGAATTGTAGACAAGGATGAAGACTTGGAGTATCTAGGTGATTACAAACTCATGAATCCTTACATTTTGAAGCTTGCACGAGACAAAATTGCCAAGGGAGGAGAAGAGGTCTTGCGGGAATTCGAAGATGGATTTCGTGATGCACGCCTTGGGCAGTACATTGATACCAAGCTAAAGAGCACACCGACAAAGATCACGGAAGAGCAGATGAACCAGTGCTACAAGAAATATCGCGCAGTGATGGGAACTGCTGGACGAAACATGGCACTATCGAAAAATCCACTGGGCGAGATATTCTATCTTGGAATGGCTCGCGCAGCAGAGGGAGTTGGATGTGGAAATGAAATCGAAGATTCAATCAAAAATAAATTCGTCAAGGTTCCATCTTGGCCATTATACTATTCTTTACTGACTGGCGATGTCAAAAAGGGATTTGAGTACACCATGAAGAAAAGCGAGCTGTATCTGTCTGATGCGCGCCTGGCACTGGAGTTGCTGCCAAAGGAATTCTCACACACGGAATTTTTGGAATTTTTGTTTTTGACTGTAGAGCACTATAATCAATACTGGTTTAACCAGCTAGACAAGGTAAATCTGTGGTCGGAATTTTCCGCAAAGCTTCCACGGTGACTAAACCATGATGTGGTCTGAAAAACATAGGCCAAAGAAAATCATTGACATGGTTGGCAACGAGGAGTCTCGCAAATCCTTAGTTGAATGGCTAACAAAGTGGAAAGTTGGCGCAAAGCCGATATTACTTGTAGGCCCACCAGGCATAGGCAAGACAACGCTTGCACAGCTTGCAGCTAAGGAATTTAGCTATGACCTAATAGGAATGAATGCTAGCGATGTGAGAAACAAGGCCAACATTGAGGAGCTGCTCTCGCCATTACTTGGAAACACCAGCTTGCTTGGAAAACCAATGATGTTCATCGATGAAGTTGATGGAATTCACGGAAGGGCAGACTTTGGGGGAGTGGAGGCGCTGCTCAAAATTCTCAAAGAACCAACCATCCCAATAATCTTGGCTGCAAACTCGGATGATTCTGATAAAATGAAAAACATCAAAAAAACGGCAAAGACTGTCTATCTAAAACCCGTCTCTCCAAGACTGCTTGGCCTATATCTGGATAAGGTTCTCAAAGAAGAAGGCGCAAAGCTTTCACCTGGAACGACAATCAAAATAATTGTGGAATGCAGGGGTGATATTCGCTCACTGCTCAATATGGCGCAGGCCCAGCTGGATGGATTTGATGTAATGACTGAAAAATCATTTGAGGTACTGGATGTAGAGGCTGGAATCAATGCATTTTTCAAGGCAAAAACAAAACAAGAGGCGCAAAGCGTACTCTATTCTCTGCGAATCGACCCCCGAGAGAAAATCAACACGTTTTATTCCAGTGTGGTGACTAGTAGCATTTCAAACAAGGAGTTGATTCGACTCTTGGATGTAATCTCTGAGGCGGATGTTTTGTACGGTAAAATAATGAGAACGCAAGAATGGCAATTGTTACGATATCTGGATAATATTTTGCTAAAATTATATTCTGAAGGACTACAAGTGCAATACTCGCAGTACAATCTGTCTTGGCCACTCCTTAACAAGCTGCGATGGGACGGCAAAGTCATAAAATCACTTGGCGCAAGCCTTGCAAAAAAATTCCACGTCTCTTCCAGTACTATTGCAACGTTTTATCTGCCGTACATTTTGTTTTGTATGAAAAACAAAAAGCTTGAACTAGAAATCAATCCGGAATATTCCGAAGTACTGCAAAAGGAGATAGAGTTGCTAAAATGAGTTGGCGCAAAATTCCAATGAAGTTTCCTGGAACCTGCATTGTATGTAATCAGAAAATAGAGATAAACGAGATGGGCCTGTGGGCAAAGGGGCTTGGGGTAAAGCACGAAAAATGCGCAGAAAAAGAAGTCAAGGAGCTAAAATGTATAATTTGTGGGGGACCTGCTGGATGTGCAAAGTGCGAGTTCGCAGATGACTGCGATCGAAGTATTGTTTCGGAATTATGTGTGTGCAAAAAATGCAGCAACTGTGGGTTTTTAGATTATCAGAATGCGGTAAAAAAGAACTATTCACTACTAAATCTTAAAATTTAAGCGCAAAAGAAGACTAGTCGTTGACTGAAAGCACTCAGATCGAGCCAAAAAAGGAAGAGATCTCTTACCAGATTCCTCCGTATAATCCCCAACACATTCTGAGCCCTGAATTCAAGGGAACATCAAACTACGAGATTGGTGTTGGCGATATGCTCAAAGAGAAAGCACAGGCACTAGAAAATCTAAGGCAAGACCCAGAGGCAACCCCTGGACAAATCAAGCAAGCAGAAGAAGACCTCAAAAAATTAGAGACTTTGTATGAAAACTATCACATTGGGATGAATGTCTTTAGGACTGCCAAGGGCGGTAGAGACAAAATCAGAGAATAACTTTCTGAATAAAGCGATCAGACGTTTTTCGCAGCTTGGCATCTAAAATTAATATAGCGTTCGCACTCGTCGATTGATGCGGGGTCTGGCATGCATATTGACAAGATTGAAAAATTTCTAGAAAAACAAAAGACAGCACTTGCAAGCGGCGGTCAAGACAGAATTGTAGCCCAACATGAAAAAGGCAAGCTTACCGCCAGAGAGAGAATTCATCTATTGCTAGATGAGGGAAGCTTTACAGAAATTGATGCACTAGTTACTCATCATTATTATGAATATGACATGCAGAAAAAGAAATTCTTCACAGATGGTGTTGTTACTGGATATGGCACCATCAGTGGTAGACAGGTCTTTGTGTTTGCATATGACTTTACGGTATTGGGAGGAACATTATCGCAAATGGGTGCCAAGAAAATTACAAAACTAATGGATCATGCGGTGCGCACTGGCTGTCCAATAATTGGAATTGCAGACTCGGGTGGAGCAAGAATCCAGGAGGGAATTCTAAGCCTTGATGGATTTGCAGACATTTTCTACCACAATGAATTGGCGTCTGGCGTTGTACCGCAAATCACTGCAAGCATTGGACCGTCAGCTGGCGGCGCAGTGTATTCTCCTGCGATGACTGACTTTGTGATAATGGTTGAAAAGGCAGGAACAATGTATGTGACAGGACCGGAAGTAGTCAAGACTGTTCTTGGCGAAGAAGTATCGTTTGAGGACCTTGGAGGAGCAATGACACATGGAACAAAGTCTGGTGTTGCACACTTTGTTGCAAAAAATGAATACGACTGTTTTGATAAAATTCGCAACTTGCTTTCTTACATTCCATCAAATAACACAGAAGAGCCGCCATATGTTGCAACCGATGATGATCCAAACAGAACTGATCATAATCTTATTAACAAGATTCCAGAAAACTCACTACAACCGTACGACATGAAGGAGATTATCCTCTCAGTGGTGGACAATAACCAATTATTTGAGGTCCATGAATTGTTTGCGCAAAATGTTATTGTTGGATTTGCAAGAATGAATGGCAGAACCGTAGGCATTGTGGCAAACCAGCCAATGTATTTGGCAGGCGCACTAGACATTGACTCTTCAAACAAGGCTGCACGATTCATTAGATATTGTGATGCATTCAACATTCCAATTATCACATTTGTGGATACGCCAGGCTACATGCCGGGAACCAACCAGGAGCACAATGGTATCATCCGACATGGAAGTAAGCTTCTATACGCATACTGTGAGGCAACCGTTCCAAAAATCACTCTGGTAATTGGCAAAGCCTATGGTGGTGCATACATTGCGATGGGAAGCAAGAATCTTCGAACCGACATTAATTATGCGTGGCCAACAGCGCAAATCGCAGTACTGGGATCAGAGGCAGCAGTCAAAATCATGAACAAAAAAGACCTTGACAATGCCAAAAACCCCGAAGAGCTCAAAAAACAATTAACAGCTGAATTCAACGACAAGTTTGCAAATCCATATGTTGCGGCATCGACTGGCTCTGTGGATGCTGTGATTGATCCTGCTCAGACTAGGCCTATGCTGATCAAAGCGCTGGAAATGCTTGCAAACAAGCGAGACAAACAACTTCCACGAAAACACGGAAACATAAACCTGTGATACTATGATCAACAAAGTTCTAATCGCAAATAGGGGTGAAATCGCACTGCGTGTCATTCGTACATGCAAGGCTCTAGGCCTCAAGACTGTGGCTGTGTATTCTGATGAAGATTACAACTCGTTGCATGTCAAACAAGCATCAGAAGCATATTACATTGGCAAGGCAGCGCCAAAGGAAAGCTATCTGAATCAGCAAAAAATTCTTGATACCATATTAAAGTCGGGCTCTGATGCAGTTCATCCTGGTTACGGATTCCTATCAGAGAACTCTGACTTTGCGCAATTATGCGAAGACAATAAAATCAATTTCATTGGACCATCAGCTGCATCAATGGATCTTTGCGGCGACAAGATGCGATGCAAAGAGGTAATGTTAAAGGCAAAGGTGCCAACAGTTCCTGGTAGCCCAGACCTAGTCAAGGACGTCAACGAAGCACTAGACATTGCAAATGAAATTGGATATCCAGTTTTACTAAAATCAGTTTATGGCGGAGGGGGAAGAGGAATACGTCTAGTACATAATGACAAGGAACTCAAAGAGGCATATGATACCGTAACTGGCGAATCAATTGCGGCATTTGGAAAATCTGCTATTCTAGTTGAAAAATTCTTGGAAAAAATCCGTCATATTGAATATCAGATGGCGCGAGACAGGCACGGAAACGCGGTACACATCTTTGAGAGAGAGTGCTCCATTCAGAGAAGAAACCAAAAGCTAATCGAGCAGACCCCCTCTCCGGTGGTTGACCAAAAGACACGAGACAAAATCGGCGAGCTGGTAGTAAAAGCAGCAGAGGCAGTAGATTACACCAACCTTGGCACTGCGGAATTTCTTAGAGCAGACAATGGCGACTTTTACTTTATTGAAATCAACGCAAGGCTCCAAGTAGAGCATCCAATCACGGAATTGGTCTCTGGCCTGGACTTGGTAAAACTGCAACTGGATATAGCAAATGGCGAGCCGCTTCCATTCAAACAAAAAGACTTACACATGAATGGCTATGCAATAGAATGCAGAATCAATGCAGAAGACACGTTCTTGGACTTTGCACCATCCACAGGCCCAGTACCAGATGTCACAATACCGTCTGGCCCTGGAGTTAGATGTGACACATACCTGTATCCTGGATGCACAGTTTCTCCATTCTATGATTCGCTGATGGCAAAACTCATTACATGGGGCCAAACATTTGAGGAATCGCGAGTGCGAATGCTAAACGCATTAAATGATTTCTACATCCAAGGAGTAGAGACATCCATTCCTCTATACAAGACCATTCTCAAGACAGAGGAATACAAGAAAGGAAATCTTTCCACCGACTTTTTGAAGCGATATGGAATAATTGACAGGCTAACTGAGGACATCAAGGCAGACCAAAAACAAAAACAAAACGCGGCAATTGCAGGAGCAATCATGCATTCAGAATTCTTTAGAAGCAAAGTAAAATCATCAAATGCTCCAAGCCATCGCTGGAAGAGCCACATGGATGGGAGATAGTCATGGAATACAAAATAGCAGACATTGAGGCTGCATTTAACGGCCAAATCCTGCAAAAGATAGGCGAGTCTGATTATACAATCAAGATCAATGACAAGCAACACACACTCAAAATTCTAAAAATGAACACGCGTGGAATCGAGTTTGTCTTGGATTCAGAGGTTCACACAGTCAAGTATCTTGATGCCGGCACATCCCAGATGAAGATGGTGGTGGATGGCACACCGTTTACTGTAAACATGCATCACTCACTAAATGAGATTGTTTACAAGAACTCTGGTGGTGGAGACTCGGGCGATGCACAAACGGCACTTCACAGCCAAATCCCAGGCAAGGTAGTGTCTGTCAACGTAAATGAGGGCGACAGCGTCAAAAAGGGAGACGTCGTCTGCGTCTTGGAATCCATGAAGATGCAGGTATCAATCAAGTCCCACAAGGATGGTGTGGTCAAGAAAATCAAGGTAAAGCCAGCTGGCTCTGTTGCAAAAAATGACGTTCTAGCAGAAATAGAATAAAGGAAAAAATTTACTTTCCTTTTTTGAGGAAATCAATTATCTCTTGATAGTTTGGCTCCACTAGTGGATTCTCAGATACCCATTTGTATGCTATTGTACCGTTCTCGTCCACTATGAAAATAGAGCGCTTTGCTGCATCATATCCCTTTACATGTAGGAGGTCTGGCATTAGTATGTCATAATCTCGTATTGTTTGGGATTTGTAGTCGCCAAGTATTGGATAGTTAAAGTGGAATTTTTCTGCAAAAGCCTTGTTTGCAAATGGACCGTCATTGGAAATTCCAATTACTTGGGCGCCGAGCGCAGAGATCTCACCCCATCTGTCCCGAAATGTGCACATCTCTGCGGTACATACGGGAGAGCTTGCGGCAACAAAAAACGACAAAATCACTTTTTTGCCCTTGAACTCGGAGAGCTTTCTCATTTTCAGATCGGTATCTACAAGCTCAAACTCTGGAGCTTTTTGGCCGACATTTACCATAAACAAAAAATTTCAAATGCGCTATATCAATTATGTCGAGATTAATTTCTGATCGCAAAAAATTGTGCAATTTTTTGCATAGCTTTTTATATAAACAACCGGGTGTCAAGCTGATTTGGTTGGGGAATATGCGGCTAGCTATAGTCATGTTCTTCTGATGTTTGGCTTTGCCATCGTGGCTGTAGGTCCTGCACTTTTGATATCACGTATGATTTCGCCTAGGCGACTTAGCAATCCTGTGAAATTCCTTCCAATGGAAGCAGGCCAAGTCCCAAAGGGAGAGGGAAGAACCCACTTTATGATGCAGTATTACGCTTATGTCCTAATGTTTGTAGTCTTTGATGTTATGGCAATATTCCTGTATGCATGGGGAAGCTCGCTTTTGAACTTACCCAAAACTGCTACACTGCCGATAATTGCCTTTTTGGGAATTATGTTTGCAGCTATGGCTTTTGCTTTGTACCAATCAAAGAGGAGAAACATTTGGTAAGTCTTAATATCGATACCAAATCCAAAACAAGTGAGGGATCACTTTGCTAAAGGACCTACTTACTCCGCAAAATGCCAACGTCTTTGTTGGAAAGCTAGGTGATGTTCTAGTAAAGGCAGTTGACCAACCGCTAGGATATGCCATTAACTGGAGTAGACTGTGGTCTTTGTGGCCAGTACACATCGAGACTGCCTGCTGTAGTGTAGAGTTTGGAGCTGCATCCAGCCCAAGATATGACGTGGAGAGATTTGGAATCATTGAAGCATTTGGATCACTAAGACAGTGTGATCTGGTAGTAGTTCAGGGAACCATCACCAGAAAAATGGCACCAAGACTACGATTGGTATATGATCAGATGCCAGAGCCCAAATATGTAATAGCTATGGGTGCATGCGCAATTACTGGAGGATTGTATTTTGACTCGTATAATGTACTGCCTGGAATCGACGGAATCCTGCCGGTAGATGTCTATGTACCGGGTTGTCCACCAAGACCTGAGACATTAATCCAGGGATGCATATTGCTCCAGGAAAAAATCAAGAGGCTAAAGGCCAGGTAATGCTAAATGAGCGCACAAGAAACAAAACCAGTAGCACAACCTGAGCCAGTAAAGGAGCTGCCTAAATTTGAAAAGTCTATTGCTGATAAAATTGAACAAAAGTTTGACTCCAAGGCAAAAATTGAATTTGTAAAACCAACTCGAATTCGAGTCAAAGTAGCCAAAGAAGACATACTGGAAATAGCCAAATTCCTTCGTGATGAGATGCACTATGACCACGCAGAATCCGTCACAGGCGTTGATTATCCAGAAGACAAGGAAATCGAAGTCGTTTATCATTTGGGCTCCTACACAGACCCAGAACTTGCAAACCAAGTCCTAACACTTGCAACTAGAGCTCCAAGAGAAGACAATCCAAATCCTGGCTCTGATAATACCAAGTTACCAAGTCTTCGAGACATTTTCTATAGCGTGGAATTTCATGAACGCGAATGCTTTGAAATGCTTGGCGTTTTCTTTGATGGTCATCCAGATAATCGCAGACTACTCCTCCCAGAAGACTGGGCGGACTTGCCACCAATGAGAAAGGACTTTAAGCTAAAGGGACGATAGACATGAGCTCAACTTCACTGCCGCCAGGCTTGCAAATGGAAAAAGTAGACGAGCGAATCATGACGCTCAACGTAGGTCCACAGCATCCTGGATCTGGCCACATGAGAATTATTGTCAAAATAGACGGCGACTATATCGTATCTGCAGATCCTGATCCTGGCTATGTGCACCGAGGGGAAGAAAAGATGGCAGAATACAGAAACTATATCCAAAACATTCCTCACTTGGAGAGGCCAGTAATTCATGACTCTTGCAATGTTCTATATCCGTATTGTCTTGGTGTCGAAGAATTACTTGGAATTGAAGTACCAGAGCGCGCAAAATATCTGCGAGTTATTGCATCAGAGCTGAACAGATGCGTCTACATACAATACTGGCTTGCGATCTATGGGATCTTTTTGGGACACTCAACAATGTTCATGTGGCCTGCTGGTGATAGAGAACTATACATCGACATGCTAGAAAAAATGACTGGCGCTCGAGTAACACATGCATACTTTGTACCGGGCGGAATTCGAAACGACGTTCCAGCAAACTTTGAAGACATGCTGCTCAAGCGAGTCAACTATTTTGAAAAACGCATCAAGGAATATGGTGCAATATTTTATGATAATCCAATTTTGATTTCAAGAACTCGTGATGCAGGCAAACTCTCTCGAGAGGACGCAATACGACTAGGGACTACTGGCTCTACATTGCGCGCCAGCGGCGTTGACTATGACTTGCGAGTCAAAGAGCCATATGATGCATATGGCGAGCTAGACATCAAGGTAAATACACTCAAGGAAGGCGATGCATATGCACGCTCCAAGATTCCATGGCTAGATATGCTGGAATCATGCAATATTATCAGACAAGCACTGCAAAAGATGCCCAAGTCTGGCTCGGTTCGAGTAAAGCTAAAGCCAAACCCCAAGGGCGGAAACGACGAAGTCTACAAGAGAGTAGAATCGGGACGGGGCTCACTTGGATGCTATATTGTATCTAAAAGCCAACCAGAGCCATACCGAGTAAAGATGAGCGTCGGCTCGTTTAGAAATCTCATTTGCATGCCATATCTGCTAAAAGGTGAAAAGCTAGGAAACATGCCGGCAGTATACTGGAGCCTGAATTATTGGCCAGTGGAGGCTGACAGATAAAATGTCTACAATTGCGCCAAAGTTCCGACTGAGTTATTTTATCAAGTCACTTACTGATAACGTATTTTGGGCAATCACACTGCTGACCCTAATCGGTCTGCCGTTTGTACAAGTCATATTGTTCTACTTGGAGCTGCCAGTGATTGGAAACAAATTGCTTGACCCATATTTGGCACTCACAATTCTTGCAGATCCGTCAAGACAAATCCCACTGATAAAATCTCTGATGCAAACAGAGTTCTTCAAAATAACTGCATTTCCAGGATTTGGTTTTGCGGCATTGCTTGCGGCAGGAACAATTTTTGTTGAAAGAAAAATGCTTGCAAAACTTCAGCTTCGTGTTGGTCCATTCTATTGCGGAAAAATCGAAGGAATTTTACAATTAATGAGTGACGGAATCAAACTAGTATCCAAGGAAATTATCATTCCTGCCAAAGCAGACAAGCCTATCTTTTGGGCAGCTCCAGTATTGTTTGTTGGAACGGCAGCTGCATTTGTATCGCTAATTCCTGCGGCCCGCGGAGGATGGGTAGTAGCTGATGCTGATGTGGGATTATTGGCAGTCTTTGCAATAATTGGATTCTTCCCTGTTATCACAGTACTGTCCGCATGGTCTGCAAACAGCAAATTCCCATTCATTGGAGGAATTCGAGCGCTGCACCAAATGATCTCATTTGAAATTCCGCTAATCTTGTCAGTTTTGGGCGTGGTAATACTAACTGGAACACTAAATCTCACTGAGATTGTTGAATCACAATACACATTCTGGTGGATTCTATTCTTGCCGATTGGCGCAATTGTCTTCTTTATTGCAATGCTAGCAGAACTGGAGAGAATTCCATTTGACTTGCCAGAGGCAGAAAGCGAAATTGTCGCAGGCTGGCTTACCGAGTTTTCCGGCATGATGTACGGTTTGGTGCAATTAGGATCGTATCTGAAGCTGTATGCATTTGCGGGGCTCTTTGTGGTGTTGTTCCTAGGAGGATGGAGCGGACCTAACATTTGGCCACCATTCCCACAAGAAATAATCGACAAGGGAATAGAGATTGGCCCAATCACTGTCAGACTGCCAGGACTACCACTGCTAGATCAGCAGATGCTCAATGATGTATTGTGGTTTGTAGTAAAGACAGTCGGCGTTATCTTCTTTATACTGTTGCCAAGAGGTGTATTCCCAAGAATCAGAATTGATCTGCTCTTGCACATTGGTTGGTACAAACTAATTGGTCTTGCATTCGTTAACATCTTTATAGCACTCGCCTTGGTGTACGCTGGGGTACTAGGTCCGGAGGGAATTTTGTAAAATGGGCACAGCAACTGGAATTATCAGGGCACTAAACTCTGGAATTAAGCACTTGGCAGTAAAGAGATTCACACTAAGATATCCTGAGCAAAAACTAAAGATGGTCGGCGACGGCTACCAGTATGATCCAAACACCGGAGTTGGAATTGCAGGATACAAGGGACGACACATGTTGTTCCATGATCACTGCACGGGATGTCAGCTGTGCTCCATTGCATGTGAGGGAGTGGCAGAGGCAATTGCAATGGTCAAAGTACAAGAAGACTGGAAACAAAACAAAAAGGCAATCATGCCACAAATTGACTATGGAAAATGTGTCTTCTGCGGCTTGTGCGTGGATGCATGTCCATTCTATGCTTTGTACATGACTAATGATTACGAATTATCCTCATTTACCAAAGAAGGTCTGATTTACACACCAGCCCAACTACAGGTAAAGCCAAACGTAGCGCAAGACGTTGAGCTGAAATTTGACAACCCAAGAGGTGCCACACATGGCTGATGCAGTGTTTTTAGGATTAGCAGTAATCACAATTGGCTCTGCAATTGCTGCACTTGAAGTAAGATCACTTATCTATGGTTCGATTGCACTGATGGGAACACTGGGAGGAATCGCAGGATTTTTCCTGTTATTGGACTCACCATTTGTGGCAATGTTCCAAATTGCGGTCTATATCGGATCTATAGCAGTACTGATCCTATTTACTGTGATGCTAGTGAGACGACAGCTAATTTTCATTAAAATCGAAGACAAGAGAAGGCGTTATGCCGGAATCGGTCTGATGCTATCATTGATGATGGGCCTAGGAGCAGTAATTATGAGCTCTGGCATAAAGACCATCACAACTGATGAGCCACCAGTCGACTTTAGAATGATTGGTGCTGACTTTTTGACGTATTACTGGCCTGCACTGATACTAATGGGATTCATCTTGGCTGCATCTGTAATTGGTGCACTGACTTTGGCAAGAAGGGAGGATTTGAAAAATGACCAACACAATGCTTGACTTTGTTATTGTGTCCGTTGCGCTGCTGGCAATCGGCATATATGGAATTTCGGTCAAACGAAACGCAATCCGTATGCTTTTTGCAGTAGAAATGATAGTAAACGCAGCAAACCTGAACTTGGTTGCATTTGGAAGATTCCTACCAGACAGCCAGGGCCAAACGTTTGCGTTATTTTCAATTGCCATTGCTGCAGCCGAAGTAGCTGTGGGCCTTGCACTAATTATCGTGGCATATCGCATGTACAAGAATGTCGATATTGCAGAATTTAGGAGCCTGAAGGGATAATGGAATACGCATTACTTCAGGCAGTCTTCCTGCCCCTGTTACTGTCTCCAATAGCCTATCTTCTGGGCAGGAAAATGGGTCCAACAGTAGCCACATGGTTTACCTTTGGACTATTGGCGTACTGTACATTTTTAGTAATCCAGGTCTCGCTTTCTGGCAGCTATGAGGAGCATTATGTCTGGACCAAACTATTTGGCGAATTTGGATTCAAGCTAGACGGCCTTGCAATTCCATTTGCAGTGATAATCTATGTGCTCAGTACTGTCTTGGCACTATACTCAAAGCCGTACATGATACACAAATTCCACGAGCTATACGAAGAGCATGTACACCACTCCAACTCTGGCTCTGGTCAGACCACTGCCATGGTGGAATCATCTGAGATGAATGATTATGTCAACAAACAATCTGGTCTGTACTTTGCACTGTATCTGGTATTTGCAATGGGAATGTTAGGAACAGTCCTTGCAACAAACCTCATCCAATTTTATGTCTTCTTTGAGGTCATGCTGATCCCAGGTTTCTTCCTAGTTGCATTCTGGGGTGACGGACCACGACGAAGAATTTCTCTAATGTTCTTGTTCTGGACACATGTCGGCGCAGTGGTGTTGTTGTTAGGATTTTTGACAATCGGTCTATCCGTTGGCAGCTTTGACTTTGCGGCAATCTCAGAGGCAAAAATCCCACAAGACGTCTTGATGCTGTCCGCCATAGCTATAGTGCTTGGTTTGGCAGTAAAGCTAGCTGCGTTTATCTTCCACATTTGGTTGCCGTACGTTCACGGTGCAGCCCCGACACCAATCAGCGCGTTGTTGTCTCCAGCAATGATCGGAATTGGCGCATATGGTCTTTTCAGATTAATCATAGAATTTTTGCCAAACACGTTTGCGGAGATGGCAATCTGGCTCCACATCTGGGGTCTGATGACAATGATTTACGGTGGTGCAATGGCGCTAATGCAGGACGACGTCAAGCGACTATTGGCATATTCCAGTGTAAGTCAGATGGGCTACATTTTGTTTGGAATTGGCTCGTATTCCACTTTGGGCCTTGCCGGCGCAGAATTCATGTATGTGACTCACGGTTTGGGCAAAGCACTCCTCTTCATGACTGCAGGAATTTTGATTGTACAGTGTGGAACTAGAAGCATGACCAAACTTGGAGGTCTTGCAGGAAAAATGCCAATCACTGCTGTTTGTGCCGTAATTGGCGCACTAACCATTGCAGGCGTTCCGCCAACAAGTGGATTCATGGGAGAGTGGACTCTGTTTGCCGGAGCACTAGACACAGCAGTAAAGGAGAACGCCGCAAGTGGTGCAACACTACGATACATTGCATTTGGTTTAGGATTAGTTGCTACAGTAATTACAATGTCTTACATGCTATGGATGCTAAAGCGAGTCTTCTTTGGAAAATTACCGGAACATCTATCTCACGTAAAGGAAGCAAGCTGGTACATGACTGCACCAATGATGGTGCTAGCTGGATTTACCATAGTAGTGGGACTGTACCCAGACTTGTTCTTTGAGGATATCATCCCATACATGAAAGGAGTGCTTGGTCAATAATGGCAGCAGACGCTAGCATGTTGGGCTTTTTGCCAAGCTTTGCACCAACAAGTGCATGGCTGGTTTGGATCTTGCCATTTGTCGCAGCTTTGATCATTCCAGCAGTAGGCAAGGCATCAAAGAAGGCAACAGGCGGAGTAGCAGTAGGATTTGCACTAGTGAGTGCACTCTCAGCTGCAACACTCTTGCCAGGCGCACTGGAAGCACACGAAGTCCATGACCAAGTAAACTGGATTTCAACAATTGGAATCAAGGCAGGAGTACTAGCTGACCCACTAGCTGTCATAATGGCAAACGTGGTTGGATGGATTTCATTTTTGATTATGGTGTATAGCACCGGTTACATGAAGGGCGACAAGGACATTGTTCGATTCTGGTTCTGGATGATGTTCTTTATTGGTTCCATGCAGATCATTGTATTATCTGATAACTTGCTAATGATGTTCTTTGGATGGGAAGGCGTAGGCCTTGCATCATATGCATTGATCTCATTCTGGTACAGAGACAAACACAAGGACCACGTAGGCGTCCAGGGACGAACCGTGCTTGGTTTGCAAGAGTATTACGCACCAACACATGCAGGCATGAAGGCGTTCATCATGACCAAAGTCGGAGATATTATGATGCTTTCTGGCATGTTTTTGATTTTCGCGTTTGCAGGCACATTTGGATTCAGAGAACTAATGCATGATACAGCATGGGCTAGTGCCATGCAAGCACAAGGCTTGCTGGTGCCGGCAGCTGTTTTGTTATTTGGCGGTGCAATTGGCAAGTCTGCACAATTCCCACTAAACGAATGGCTACTAGAAGCAATGACTGGACCTACAGCAGTATCTGCATTGATTCATGCAGCAACAATGGTAAAGGCAGGAGTGTTCTTGGTTGCAAGAATAGGTCCTCTCTTCTTTGCGCTGGCAGCTGCCGGCTTTGCAATGGACCAGTTCTTTGAGGTAATTGCATGGGTTGGTGGAATCACCGCAATACTATTAGCTACACAGGGAATGGTCAATCTGGAAATAAAGAAGGTCTTGGCATATTCTACTGGCTCACAAATTGGTTACATGATGATGGCAATGGGCATTGCTGGTCTGTCACACCAATATATTGATGGTTATACTGCGGGATTCTTCCATTTGATTTCACATGCAATGTTTAAGGCATCGCTCTTCATGGCTGCCGGCTCACTACTACATGTGGTGGGTTCAAGATTCATGACAGACATGGGTGGACTGCGAAAGCACATGAAAAAGACATATGCATTCATGTGGGCAGCCGGCCTTGGCCTAATGGGTGCTCCATTCATTACGACTGGGTTTTGGAGCAAGGACGCAATCTTTGCAGCTGTATATGAGTCTGGAAACACTTGGGCAATGCCACTATTTGCTATTGCAGTTTTGACTGCAGTTATCACTACATTCTATACCACACGTATGATTGGAATGGTCTTTTTTGGAGACAAGTCCAAACATATCGAACACATGGAAAAGGAAGGACACCACGTTCATGAGGCAAGCCTCTCAATGTGGGTTCCATACGGAATACTGGCAGTGCTGACAATCGGCATTGGTGTAATTGGACTGTCTGCGGAGCATGGGATTCACGAATTGTTCACAGAATACCTGGGCCACACATTCCACATTGAATCAGAACATGGTGTCAAAGAAGATAATGGTCTGCCGTCATTTTTGGCAGGAATAAACCCAATTGCGCTGATGGCGTCATTGGCGGCATTTAGCATTGGAATAATCCTTGGCTATGTTTTCTATATTGGAAGATTCGTAGACCCAGTCAAGTTTGTAAATTCAAACATTTTCTTTTACGCAATTCACAAGACTATACTGAACAGATGGTACCTCAACGCAATGGTGTACTGGTGCTTTGTAGTGGCACCACTATGGTTAGCAAGAGGAATCTGGAGATACTTTGAGAGATACGCAATCGACCTTGGCCTCAACGTCGGCTTTGAAAAGTCAGTTGGCTGGAGTGCCAAAGTTGTGCAAAAGGCTCAGACGGGTGTTGCACAGTCTTATCTTTACGTATTTGGAGCAGGAGTACTATTCGTAGTATTGTTCCTGTTTTTGTAGGGTGAAACCATGATAGCGATTACTTCAACTCCGATTATCCTCATTGCAATACTTGGTTCTGTTGGCATGATTCTGCCAGTGATTAGTGTTGTAAGAAAGGAAAAAGGCTCCAACTCACTGTATGCAGCAATTGCATTTGGCGCACTGATTGCGTCAATTGGCTATGTTGCATATGAGATAGTCTCTGGCAATCTTCCTCCGGCAGCAATATTTTCTGGAGATGTTTTGGCAAACGACTCGTTTAGCGCACTCTTTGCAATAGCAATGCTAATTGTTGCAATACTGACCACTGCAGGCTCGTTTAATTTCATGCGTGGCCAGGCTCATCCGCCAGTCTACTATTCACTGATATTATTGTCGACAATAGGAATGGTCCTTGTCGCGTATTCTACAGACCTAGTGATGCTATTTGTCGCATGGGAGCTAATGTCAATTCCAACATATGTCTTGGCAGGCTTTATGAAAAAGAATCCAAGCTCAAATGAGGCGGCACTCAAATACTTCCTCTTTGGGGCGTTGTCATCTGCAATTATCATTTATGGTATTTCTCTAGTATACGGACTGACTGGCTCTACAAACATTGGTGAGGTAATGACTGGCCTTGCAAACCTGGATCCGTCAATGATGCCGCTTGCCCTGTTGGCAGTCGGTATGTTCATTGCTGGATTTGGATTCAAGATGGGCCTAGTTCCATTCCACATGTGGTTGCCAGACACCTATGAGGGTGCCCCACCAACAATCACTGCATTACTAGCAGCTGGAACCAAAAAGGCAGGATTTGCAGCTGCCCTTCGAGTCATAATTATGGGAACAATAGCGTTGCAGCTAGACTGGACCTTTGCACTGGGAGTAATAGCTGTCATGACAATGACTGTAGGAAACATTGCAGCTATCATGCAAAAGAACATTTCTCGAATGCTTGCGTATTCCAGTATCGGCCATGCAGGCTATATTCTGATTGGCCTTGCAGTTGCTCCGTTTACCCCACTTGGAGTCCAAGGATCGCTATTTCACGTTTTGAATCATTCAGTGATGAAGGGTGCCGCATTCATTGCTATTGCTGGTATAGTAACTACAATAGGAATAACAAACATTGAGAAGCTAAAGGGCTTGGGCAGAAAGATGCCAATCACGTCGCTGGGTCTAGTGATATCGTTATTGGCCCTTGCAGGCGTTCCGCCAACTGCAGGATTTTGGAGCAAGCTGGTTCTCTTTGGTTCTGCACTAGAGGCAGGACTGCCGGCATGGGCAGGCTGGCTTGCAATAGCTGGTGTTCTCAACTCGGCACTATCGCTGGCTTACTATGGTTGGATTATTCGAAAAATGTACTTTGAAGGCGATACTGAAAAGAGAATCAAAGAACCAAAAGCAATCATTGGCGTTATTATATTTTCAATAATATTCCTAGTCGGAATCGGAGTCTATCCAGACCCAATTATTGAATTTACAAAGAATGCAGTGCCAGTTCTTGGCAATGAATTCATAGCTTCAAAGTAGTCAGTCTTAGCAAATATTCCAAGTGAGACTTTGCATCATTGTCTGGAATTATTCTAAGACTAGAAGCTGCCTTTTCTGCATAATCCTTTAGTATTTTTTCCATGTGGTTGAAAATATCACGCGGATCCATACTCTTCTTTACTAACAGATTGAACAGCTTGTCCTCGTTTTTCCAGTCAATTAGGTCGTCCCTAATCTGGTATGCAATGCCAATGTTTCTTCCATATTCCGATAGTGCGACAATTTGATCCTCTGTTCCTCCGCCAATAATGGCACCTAGTCTTGATGATACCTCAAATGCGGTAGCGGTCTTGTATTCCATGACCTTGAGATAGTCATCAAAGGTCAAGTCCTGACTTGTTTCCAGCATTGTCTCTAGGACCTCGCCTTCGCTCATCAGCATTGCAGTGTTTGCCAGATCTTTTGTTATTCTTGGGTTGTTTAGTCGAGATGAAATGTTTAGAATCAGTCCCAATACAAAATCGCCAGTCAAAATACTGGTGTTATACCCATACTTGATGTGAAATGGGTCCTTGTGTCTGCGTGATGTTTCATTGTCAATGATATCGTCATGGATGACGGATTCGGTGTGTAGGAATTCTACTGCGCATCCTGCAGCAAATGCCCGCTCGTCAACTTTGCCTACTGATTCTGCAGCAAGCAGTAAAATCAATGGTCTGATTCTCTTTCCGCCCTCTATTGCGTACATTAATGGCTGCATGAACTCTGATTTTGAATACAGTGATAATTCCGATTCTAGGGCAGAATCTATTTTTTGGATATACTCTTTGTATGTGTCCAGCAATGGATTGATTTTCAGATTTTTTCGATCCAAAAAACTACACTCGAGCGATCTCTTCTCTTACAGTATTAATAGTTGTAGGTGCTCCCGCCGGGATTTGGACCCGGGATCTCCGCCTTGAAAGGGCGACATGCTTGACCGGACTACACCACAGGAGCCCGTTTGCAACGCCGACTTGAGCGCATAAAATCTTTTGGACAGTAAAGATTTTTTTATTGGCAAAATCGCAATGGTATCATGTCACTGGCAAAAAAAATTGATCAGCTAATAGAACAGAAAAGCTTGCTCAAGCACCCATTTTATCAAATGTGGTCAGAAGGCAAATTATCTAAAGAAATGCTTGCAGGCTATTCACAGGAATATTTCCAAATGGTAAAGGCAGTCCCGTCCTTTGTTGGAATGATTATACCATATGCACCGGAATCAATTATACCAGAAATCAGGCAAAACCAGCAAGAGGAAGCAGAGCACATTGCACCATGGGCTCACTTTGCAGTGTCTTTAGGCGTGCAAAATATCGAGTCCTATGTAGGATTTGAAAAAACAACCCAGTCCGTAACTGAGCTGTCTTCTCTTATGACCTCACTGGAATCAGGAGCTACAGCAATGTATGCATTTGAAAAAGAAATTCCAAAAATAAGCCACACCAAATTAGATGGTCTGGCAAAGTTCTATGGTATCACAGATGATTCCGCAACAGAATATTTCAGATTGCACATGGAGGCAGATGTTCGACACGCAGCAACCTGGGAGAAGATTCTTGATACCATCCCAGAAGAAAGGCATGCAGAGTTTTTGAATATAGCAGAAAAATCCCTAGATGCACAAAATCATCTGCTTGATAGCTGCTACCAAAATTACTGCACAAATCTATAACTTTTATACACACGCAAAACCTGTTTTGTTTAGGGGCCCATAACTCAGCTTGGTAGAGTAACCGGCTCATAACCGGTGAGCCAAGGG